>CAXTVE010000091.1:3640-9975 GCA_964247485.1 uncultured Propionibacteriaceae bacterium | reverse complement strand
AGCAGGTAGGCCTGTGCGGATGCAGCGATCTGGTCGACGTAGTCATCCCAGGAGATGGTGCGGGAATCGAACTTCTCGCCGAACGCGATTCGCCAGGAGAGGGAGGCGTGAGCCATGCGGTGGGCGACCTCGACGGCGAGCACGGGATCTGGGCGGGGGATGTCGTCGGCTCGGGTGATGAGGAGGTCAGTGAAGCAGGTGGCGAGGGCGGCTCCGAAGACGGCTCCGTGGCGTTGCATCTCCTCATCGACGGCGGCTCGCAGAATGAAACCACGCAGCAGGTGTGCGTGTCGGCCGTAGTGGGCGCCGAGCTCGGTCACGGCGTCATGAATGAGGTCGGAGGTGGTCAAGTTCGCCCAGCGGTCGTGGTCAGCAAAGATGGCGAACTCGGCCGACATCCTGCCGAGCTCGCGGTCGTGGATGGCCAGGACGAGCGCGTCCTTGCTGTCGATGCGGCCGTAGAGCGCGCCTGGTGAGATCTCGGCCAGTCGGCACAGCTCGGTGATCGAGAAGCCGTCGTAGCCGACGTCGGCGAAGAGCTTAGCGCCGACGTCCAACACCCGCTCGAAGGTCTCGCGACTCCGGGCCTGTCGTGGTGGTCGTACGCCGGGGACGTCGATCGTCGGCACGGCGAACCTCAAGCGGGCGTCCGGCTGAGCTTCTTGAGTTTGATCACAGGGATGCGGTGGTTGATCGCGGCTGCGGCCACCGGGCGACCGTCCTCGACCCATTGCAGCAGTCTGTCACCGGTCGCGCCGTCAGGGCCTTCGGCCAGGACTTCGGCGGGGCCTCTTGGCGGCAACGTGCCGGCAACTTTGACCGACAGTCCGAACGCCTCGGTCCAGAAGTACGGGTCCCGCGTATAGGGGGCCGCCTGATCGCCGTGCAGCAGTGCGGATGCCGCGACGCGAGCCTGGTTGATCGCATCGGTCCAGTTCGGTGTCCTGCGGCCAGGGTCACCACCCGCGGTTTGGACACGGGTCAGGTCGCCGGCGGCGACGATCCCGGGCGCGACGCGGCAGCGGTCATCGACCACTAGCCCCCCGGAGGTCGGGAGGCCGGAGCCTTCGAGCCACTCGACATTGGGGAGACAGCCGACCGAAGTGACGACGACATCGGCGTGGAGCCTGGTGCCGTCCGCGAGCTGGACGTAAGTGTGCGAGCCGTCGGAGCGGCGTGTGACCCCGGACGGGGAGACGACAAACCGGACGCCGGCTTCCCGGGCGCGACACACGAGGATCTCGGCGAGCGCTGATCCCAGCTGGCCGACCAGGGGCTGGGCGACGTCGACCATCGTGACCTCGACTCCGAGAGCGCGGCACGCCGAGGCCAGCTCGAAGCCGAGGACACCCGCGCCGATGATGAGTACGGAGGGCCGTTCGCGTAGGGACGCTGCAATGCCCTGGGCGTCGGTGAGCGATCGGAGGACCAGTTCCCCGTCGTCTCGGGGATCGGCCGGATCGATGGCGGTCATGGTGCGTGCGCGTGCCCCGGTCGCGATGATGAGTCCGTCGTAAGGGATGTCCTCGTCCTCATTGATGATCACTCGGCGACGCTGCAAGTCGAGCCGTGTCGCACGGGCCTGGGTGCGTATGGCGAGGTCGAGGCCGTCGAGGGGGATCGCGGTGCCGCCGGGGTCGTCGAGGCCGGCCAGGAACGCTTTCGAGAGCGGGGGGCGAGCGTAGGGCGGGTGTCGTTCTTGGCAGAGCAGGGTCACCGGGCCGTCGTAACCCTCGGAGCGCAGGGTCGCCGCCGCCGTGGTCGCTGCGATGGATCCCCCAACGACGACTACCCCAGCTCGACCCGTTCCCGCTCTATTCGCGTTGAGGACGCTCATGTCGCGCCACTCATGCCGGTTCGGGCGCAATGCGGAGGGCGACGACCGGACAGACCGCCACAGCGGAGGCGACGACTGAGGCCAGCTCGGCGGGGACGTCCGTGTCCTCGAAGGCGTAGATGAGCTCGCCGTCGTCGTCGAGGGTGAAGGCTTGGGGAGCGCGCTCCTCACAGAGCCCATGGCCTTCGCAGCGGACGCGGTCGATGTCAACTCGCATGCTCGACACCCCGATCAACGGTCGTCGCGGCGACGACGAGCGACTCGTAGGTGCGCAGCACGGTGTTCACGGCACGGACCGGGGGCTCGGCGAGCTCGAGGGTCTCGACCCGTTCAGCGAGAGCCTTGAGGACTGCGTGCGACTCCATCCTGGCCATCCCTTGGCCGGCGCAGCCGTGCACGCCGTAGCCGAAGCCGAGGTGGTCGGTGGCGTCGCGGGTGATGTCGAACTCGTCAGGTCGGTCCCACTTGCGCTCGTCGCGGTTGCCGGAGGCGAACAGCATCAGCACCCGGCTGCCGGCGGGCACGGGCAGGCCGTCGACCTCGGTATCGGTGGTCGTCACCCGGGCGAAGGTCCGCAGCGGGCTCTCGTAACGGATGCCTTCGTTCAGGGCGCCGGGGATCAGGCTGTGGTCAGCACGCAGGGCAGCCCACTGCCCGGGGTGCCGCGCTAGCTCGGCCACCACGTTGGCGATCGCCGAGGCGGTCGTGTCGATCGAAGGGCCAAGGTAGTCCAGCAGCAGCATGGGCGCCTGCTGAGGCTGGATCTCGCCGCGGTCGACGGCGTCGAGTAGGTTCGCGCCGAGGCTGCCGGAGAGAAGGTCGCGCTCGGCGGCGAGGCCGAAGGCGTACTCGCCCATCTGCTGGGCGAGTGGGAAGCCGTCCAGGGTGCGCTGCTCGTCCATCGGGCCTAGTGCCTGCAGGGCTCCCCAGGCCCACGGTCGCAGCATCTCGCGGCCGCGTTGGGGCCAGCCCAGAAAGTCGGGGATCACCGAGAGCGGCATCGCGTATGCCAGATCGTTCATCACCTCGAACGAGGACGCCTTCGAGCCGTCGCTGAGCAGCGTGTCGACCAGCCCGTCGGCCTTGGCCTGGATCTCGGCCTGCCGATCACGCAGGGACCGCGGGGTCAGCCGGTGAGCGACCACTTGGCGAAGGTGATCGTGGAGCGGCGGGTCGCTGGCGAGCATGGTGCCGGCCAGGGCCTGGTTGGACACGTCATTGAGGCCGATTCCTTGGGCAGAGGAGTAGGTGGCATGGTCCGCCAGGCATGCCCGGACGTCGGCGTAGCGGCCCACGGTGTACACCTGATGCTTTGCTAGCCAGACCACCGGCCCAAGGTCCCGGATGGCCCGGTAGTGCTCCTGGGGCTCGCGGATCGCCTCATCGGAGAACAGGTTCACGTCCAGGCTAGGGACGCCGGCGTGGTGGCTGGTCACCGTCATCAAGGCCTCCTTCTGATCGATGACCAACACCATATCAGAATCCAGACTCGGTATTCTAATATGTACGCCGACACTTCTGCCTCGGTGGAACAGACGCAAGCGTGATCGCCATGCCGAGCGCCTCGGCCACGCCCGGCCGGTACCCGCACCAGCGCCAGCCTGACCTGGACGCTCATGGCGAGCAGCTCAAGTGGCCCTCCACGACCGCCCGCAGCCCGACCACCTCGTACTGCTCCAGCGCGTCCACGATCACCTGCTGCCACCGTCCCAGACGCCTCGCCAACCGCCACCCCATCCGCGTGATGACGGCAGGAGATACCGCCGTCCGCGCTGGGCCGGGCACTGAGGCCGGAGCCAGGTCCACCGGCAGTGTCAGACTCCGCCGGTAGCGTCGGCACCCGACCAGCCAGACGGCGTCACGACACAAGGGGGCAGCTGATGAAGTGGTTCGGACGACGTCGCAGGACCGGCGACCAAGACGTGGACCGGGAGGTCGCTGAGCTGCTCGACCCCTACAACGACCGCCCCTCAGTGGACGAGCCGTCCGGCGGCCGGGTGACCTTCACACCAGGAAAGGTCATCGACAACCTCCGCGACCGGATGGAACGGGTGACCCTCGACCCGCTCGTCGAGATCTCCGGGTCGACTTCATCAGCGAGGACGACGCGTCGCTCATGTTCAACTCCGGAATGGGTCCCGCGCTCATCGAGGCCACCGCCGAGCACGGAGCCCTCCTCGCCCGCCGCGATCACCAGCCGGCGTGGCGACCCACCGCATCCCCGCCAAGGTTGACCTCACCGCCCAGTACGGACTTCAAGGCCTCAGCGCCGACATACAGCACATCGGCCGCGAGCTGTACACGCTGCTTGCATAGAGGTGGAATGGCCAGATCGGCCGGCGGACATCGTCGCCGCTTTGCAGCTGCTTGCGGACTGGATGGATGTCTTTCGGGTCGTATCACGGGACAGTGAGGCGGGGCGCCAAGCCGAATCGGCTCAGCACGCCAGGGTCGGCAAAGGTCACACAGCTGCGGATCAGGCCGTCCTGGACGGCAAACACCTGCAGCGAATGCGCCGAAACGCCGCCGTTCTCCGGATCCGGAGCGTACGCCGCCAGCGCTGTGCTCCCGTTGGCCTGGACTGGCAACAGGCGCCACCCCGGACCGCGCCTCGCGAACACCCGCTCCATGAACTCGCGGTAGTGCGATCGCCCGGCCAACCACAGTGCGACCGGCGGCATCTCCAACACGACATCGGCGGCCACGAGCCTGATCAGGCCGGGCACGTCGGCGGCCTCGAACGCCGCCAGGTATCGCTCGACGACGTGGGTCGTCTCGCCCAGCTCGTGCACATGCTCCCATGAGGGGGCGGCGTTGCGCAGCGTAGCCCGCGCTCGCTGCAGGCTGCTGTTCACCGCGGCAACGCTCAGATCGAGGACGGCGGCAACCTCGGCCGCCGAGAGCTCGACCACCTCGCGCAGAACAAGGGCTGCGCGCTGCCGGGGGGGCAGCAGCTGTAGCGCGGCGACCAGAGCCAGGCGCAGGCCCGCTCGGTGATGGACGACATCCGCTGGATCCCCCATCTGTGCGTCCGGAAACGGTTGCAACCAGGGGACATCCAGGCTGGGCGTGAGCGGTGCATGCGGATCGTTCCCGGCTGGGCCGAGGCCGCTGGGGAGGGGACGGCGGGCTCGGCCCTCGAGGGCGGTGAGGCAGGCGTTGGTCGCTATCCGGTGCAGCCAGGTGCGGACCGAGGACCGCTGCGGGTCGTATCGGTCGGCCGCGCGCCAGGCTCGGAGCAGGGTCTCCTGCACCAGGTCCTCGGCCTCGTCGAAACTGCCGAGCATCCGGTAGCAGTGCGCAAGGAGATCGCCGCGGTAGGCCTCATAGAGGTCCGCTGTTTCCACGTCGCGGAGAGTACGCCCCGGCCGGCCGATGAGTCGGCCACCCTCCGCCGGTATGTGTCTGCACGAGGCGGCCGGTCAGCGGCTGCTCTTCTGACCAGGAGTCCAGTATGGGCGATCTAATCGTGATCCAGTTCTCCACGCTTGACGGCGTGGTGTCCGACCCGGACGGGCGCGGCGGGACGAAGCACGGCGGCTGGGCCTTCCGCTACGGGCCGGGCCCGGTCACCGGCGACAAGTTCCGGCTCGGCGAGCGGATGGAGGCGCAGCTTTACGGACGGCGCACCTGGCAGCACTTCGCCCAGCTCTGGCCCGGGCGCGACACCGACTACGCCCAAGTGATGAACGCCGTCCCGAAGTACGTGGCCACCAGGACCGGCATCGACGCCTCGGCCTGGTCGAACTCCTCGGCGATCGACGGCGACCCCGTGGAGTGGGTCTCGTCCCAGAAGGCGCAACGCTCCGTGGTGGTCATCGGGAGCCTGAGCCTGGTCCACGCCCTGGCCGCCGTGGACCTGATCGATGAGTACCGCCTAATCACGTTCCCGGTGGCGGTGGGCGAAGGGTCCCGGCTGTTCGCCTCGGTCGGGGTCCCGATGTCCTTTGATTTCACTGAGGTCGACCGAGCGGACAACGCCGTCCTGACCGTGCTCCGCCGCACAGAACGGCATGACCAATCAGTAAGGAGTCGGGCGGTGACGCGGCGGCTGCCCGATCCAGCTGGATCATGAGCAGTCGTCCCCGCGTGGTCGCTGCAGCGGCCTCTGGCATCTTGCCAGCGTGCTGATCTTCTCGATGAGTGTGTCCCGTGCGGGGGGACGAACGCGGCCCACGCGTCATGATCGTTTGTGGCCGGGATCGGCCGGTTCTCATCTCTCAGCGACGTTATTCGCCAACCGGGACAGGTGCGGAAGTTCGTCAGGGGGTAGGTATATTACCTGCAGCAGCCAATGCACCCTCAGGCGACGGACGATGCGCCGCACTGCACCACTACCCGCGTGCACGAGGCTATGCGAGGCGCCTTGGCGGACTTTGCACGTAGGAGGTGCCTGGCGACTCCGGGCTTGTGGAGCCGCGCCCAATCCAGCCAGACGGAACGGGCGACCAGGTGTCGGCTTGCAGGCCGGCCGCTGTCGCCCTCATCATCCGTGCAT
>CAXTVE010000091.1:0-3540 GCA_964247485.1 uncultured Propionibacteriaceae bacterium | reverse complement strand
AGTGGGGGTGACCCACGCCATCGCCCGCGGGCACTGTCGAGGAAACCAGTAGTCGGGTGCATGAGCTGCATCGACGGCCCAGACGAAGGCCGTCGGCTCCTGGGCCGTCGCGGCGACATGGGGAGCGAACTCGGACACACCGGGATCCTCGGAGAAGTGCAAAACCTCGCCAGCGAGTGGTCGCATGCGCCGATAGCGTAGGCGACACTGCCGTCCGATGATCAACTTTATCGGGCGCAAGGAAGGGGCCAGCGGGACTCACGAGCCCTCCGGAACGCTGCGACGGAGTGCAAGAGCGCGCAATGTCGTCGACACGCAAGGCTTCGGACCCTCAGGAGGGGTAGTCGGTCTCGACCACGCTGAATCGTGAGGGGCCGAGACGCTCTGACAAGGCAGAGGTCAGTGGTTCAAGTCCACTTAGGCCCACCCATCGGAACTTCACTCCCATCAGCGAAAGCGCTCCTGACGCACACCCCTGTGAGACCGTCATTTTGTTCACCCAACCCGAAGGTCTTCACCCATGACCCTGGTCTTCATCACGCTCGCATCTTCGGTCGACGGGTTCGTCTCCGGCCACGGCGCCCGACCCGGCCTCGGCCTGGGCGACGGCCTCCGCATCTTCGACTGGCTGTCCGATCAGAGCGCAGCCAACCGGGCCATCGCCGCATACGAACGCAGCCGCACCGGGGCCGTCGTCTCGGGTCGCAACACCGACGAGCACGCAGGTCGGTGGGGCGGCGACAGCATGGTGCCGGCACGCCGTCTTTGTTGTCAGCCGAGACCCAATCCCTGACGCCGCGGAGGGGCAGGCGATCGTCACCGACGGGCTCGAGTAACCACCGTCAACGGGCCGCACCGGACGCCGCCTGGTGCAGGCGAGACGTCGGGTCAGGGGGCTGCGGCGGGCAGCTGCACCGTCACGCTAAGGCCGCCGGCAACGCTGGGGGCGAGGATGAGGGTCCCCTCGTGTGCTCTGACGATGCTCTCGACGATGGCTAGGCCGAGACCAGAACCCGAGTGACCACCAGTACGTGTGCGGCTCGTGCCGCGCTGAAACGGCTCGACCAGCGTGGCCACCAGGTGTGGGGCGAGTCGGTCGCCGGTGTTCTCCATTGTGAGCACTGCGCACCCGGGGCCGACGCTGGTGTGAACGTGCACCCTGCCGTACTCGGGCAGATTGTGGACGATCGCGTTGTGCAGGAGGTTCGTCGTCAACTGCAGCAGAAGCGGGGGCGAGCCGGCGGCGAGCGCGACGTTCGTGGTGGTCTCGACTGTGACGCCGTGCTTTCTCGCCACGGGAAGAAGCGTCTCGACGGCTTCGTCAACCGTCAGGGAAAGGTCGACGCGTTCTTGGGTGAACGATCGCTGGCCGGCGCGGCTGAGGAGCAGCAGCGCCTCAGTCAGACCGATCGCGCGGGTGTTGACGGCGTGCAGACGATTGACGAGAGCGTCGGCATCGCGGTCAGGGTCGCTTCGGGCCACCTCCAGGAGAGTCTGTGTGATCGCCAGTGGGGTACGCAGCTCGTGGGAAGCGTTGGCTGCGAACCGCTGCTGTTCGGCGACCTGCGCCTCGAGCCGCGCGAGCATGGCGTCGAAGGCGTCGGCGAGCTCCCGGAATTCGTCCTTGTGTCCCTCCATCTCGATCCGATGGGAGAGCGACCCGCTGGCGGCCAAGCGTGTGGCATCAGCAATCCGGGTCAGCGGGGCGAGCATCCGTCCCGCAAGCGTCCAGCCCCCCACGAGACCGAACACCAGCAGGAACACCAACACCAAGACCGCTGCCGGCATAAACGCGCGCGGGCCGAAGTTGCGCGGGTCAAGCGCCCGCCGGAAGTCGGTCAGGTCAGGAACGAAGATGCTGTTCTCCGTTCCTCGCAGGAGAAACAGCCACACGGCGCCGAGCAGCAAGGTGCCGGCGAGCATGAGGAAGCCGGCGTAGCTGAGCGTGAGTTTGAGGCGAACGCTCAACCCGGGTGCCCTCTCCACGCCGACCGCGCTCATCCTGGGTCTGCGCCGGTGTGGATCCGGTAGCCGACGCCGGCCACCGTGGAGATGATCCAGGGTTCGCCGAGCCGCTTACGCAGGGCCGAGATGGTGATGCGCACCGCGTTCGTGAACGGGTCGGCGTTCTCGTCCCAGGCCCGAGCCAAGAGCTCTTCGGCGCTGACGACGCCGCCGCCCGCGGCGACGAGAACCTCGAGCACGGAGAACTGCTTGCGCGTGAGCGGGACGTAGCGGCCGTCGCGGTAGACCTCGCGGCGGAACGGATCCAGCCGCAGGCCCGCGACCTCGTGCACGGGCGGCCGGCGGTGAGCTCGTCTGCGATCGAGCGCCCTCAGACGGAACACAAGCTCTCGGAGCTCGAAGGGCTTGGTGAGGTAGTCGTCGGCACCGAGCTCGAACCCGGAAGCTTTGTCGTCCAGGCGGTCGGCGGCGGTGAGCATCAGGATCGGCATGCCGCTGCCGGAGGCAATGATGCGTCCGGCAATCTCGTCCCCCGAGGGCCCCGGGATGTCCCGGTCGAGGACGGCGATGTCGTAGGTGTTGATGCTCAGCAGCTCCAGTGCGGTGTTGCCGTCGTCGGCGACGTCGGCGGCGATCGCCGCCAGCCGAAGGCCATCGCGGACGGCCTCCGCCATCAGAGGCTCGTCCTCGACGACCAACACACGCATCCTCGAATGCTAGTGAACCGGCGCATATCGTCGGCGTATCGAAAACCGCATACGGCTTGGCAACACGTCGCTGCCTTGACTCGAGCCATGTCCTTCAGCGCACCACCAGCCGCGGTAGCGCGGCATCGTGCACCACGCGTTGTCCTCGGCGTCGCGATCGCAGCAATCATTGCCATGCTGGCCTACCCGACCGTGACCGGCACAACCTCGGGGGCAGTCTCGCCCATGACCGCCGCGCCGCCCGCACCCCGCCTGGACGATCCCGTCCAGAGCTCTCCGGTCCCCATTCCAGGCGAGCGGCACCATGAGCCTGGCGTTTCCGGGGGGAAGCTCCCCGCCGACGTCACGGTCTTCGATGTGCGGTACCCGGCCGTGGCCAAGCTCGACCCGGACCTACTTGCCGCGCTCCGCCGGGCCGCCACCGGCGCCGCGGACCAGCATGTCGAATTCTTCGTCATCAGCGGCTGGCGGTCCGGGGATTATCAACAGCACCTTCTGGACGAAGCGGTGGCGGAGTACGGCTCCCGAGCGGAGGCTGCGCGGTGGGTCGCCACTCCGGCCACATCTCCACATGTGGCCGGGGACGCAGTCGATGTCGGGAGAACAGCAGCTATTGGGTGGCTCTCCGCACGCGGCGCCGGGTACGGGCTCTGCCAAGTCTATCGCAACGAACCGTGGCACTTCGAGTTACGTCCGAAGGCTGTGCGTCACGGCTGCCCACGGATGTACGCCGACCCCATTGAGGACCCAAGGATGAGGCGATGACCCGTCCGACCCGGCCGTTTCAGTTATCGCCTTCGCAACGACCCGGTAGGCGCGAAGGGCAGCCGTCCCCCTACCCCGCCCCCCGGAGGGCAGAATTAGGCAG
>CAXTVE010000090.1:0-10217 GCA_964247485.1 uncultured Propionibacteriaceae bacterium | reverse complement strand
CCCTCGAGCGCGGGTACGCCATCCTGGTCGGGGCGGCCGGCCAACCGGTCCGGGCGGTGACCGGGACCGCGGTCGGGGACGAGGTGCTCGCCCATCTCGCGGACGGCCAGCTGGCTCTGCAGGTGCGCGAGATCCGACCCCGAGGAGACCGATGACGCAGCCGCCGGCCGAGCCGCCGCTGACCTACGAGCAGGCCCGCGAGGAGCTGGTCGCGCTGGTGCAGCGGCTGGAGACCGGCGGTGCGCCGCTCGACGAGTCGCTGCGGCTGTGGGAGCGCGGGGAGGAGCTGGCCGCCATCTGCCAGCAGTGGCTGGACGGCGCCAAGGCCCGGATCGAGGCCGCGCGGACCGCCGAGGACTAGCGCACGGCGGAGCGCGCCGGGCTGGAGCACCGGGTAGCCGTCGACGGCCACGGGCCGGGATGCCAGCACCCGCGGGCTGCGGCACGGCACGTGAGAGCAGTGGAGGTGTCGGTCATGCCCTCCACGTGGACGTCGCCCCCCGTCGATGACCTCGGAGGTCATGGGCTCACCTCCGGACCCGCCCTACCGTGGCCTGGTGACCACCACCGCCGGCACCGTCGGGCCACTGCTGCGGGACTGGCGACGGCGCCGCCGGCTCAGCCAGCTCGACCTGGCCCTGGAGGCCGAGGTCTCGACCCGGCACCTGAGCTTCGTCGAGACGGGTCGGGCCAGCCCGAGCCGGGAGATGGTGCTGCACCTCGCCGACGTGCTCGAGGTGCCGCTGCGGGAGCGCAACCGCCTGCTGCTGGCGGCGGGCTTCGCCCCGAGCTATGCCCAACGGGACCTGGACAGCCCGGACCTGGCTCCCATCCGGGCCGCGGTCGACACCATCCTGACCGCCTACTCGCCCAGTCCTGCTCTGGTCGTCGACCGCGGCTGGCACCTGGTGGCGGGCAACGCCGCGGTGGGCCTGCTGACCGCCGGTGTCGCGGCCGAGCTGCTCGAGCCACCGGTGAACGTGCTGCGGCTCGGCCTGCACCCGGACGGGCTGGCCCCGCGGATCGCGAACCTGGCGCAGTGGCGTGGACACCTGCTCGGCCGGCTGGCCCGGGAGGCGACCCTGTCCGGGGCGCCGGAGCTGGTCGCCCTGCTCGGCGAGCTGCAGGACTACCCCGGCGGTCTCGAGCGGTCCGGGCCGGGCGGCGCCATCGCCGTCCCCCTGCGACTGCGGATCGACGGCGGCGAGCTGACCTTCCTCAGCACGGTCACGACCTTCGGCACCGCCCTGGATGTCACGGCCGCCGAACTCAGCATCGAGGCCTTCCTGCCCGCCGACGCGGCCACCGCCGAGACCCTGCGGCGCCTGGCGCCGGCCGCCGGCTAGGCCGAGAGCTCGAGGTCGTCGGTCCCGGCCGCGGGCCGCGGCGGGACGAACCGCCGGCGGTAGTCGACCGGGGCCAGCCCGATCTCGCGGCGGAAGTGCTCCCGCATCACCACCGCGGAGTTGAAGCCGACCCGGGTCGCGATCTGCTCCACCCCGAGGTGGCTCTCCTCCAGCAGGCTGCGGGCGGCGAGGATGCGCTGCTGGGTCAACCACCGGTGCGGCGTGGTGCCGGTCTCGGCGCTGAACCGCCGCGCGAAGGTCCGGTCGCTCATCATCGCCCGGCGGGCCAGCGAGGCGGCGGTGTGCGGCTCGGCCAGGTTGGCCGTCACCCAGCTGAGCACCGGGGCCAGGCTGTCGCTCGCGTACGCCGGGATGGGCACCTCGACGAACTGCTGCTGGCCGCCATCGCGCTGCGGAGGCACCACCATCCGGCGGGCGATCTTGGTCGCCACCGCGGTGCCGAGCTCGCGGCGCACGAGGTGCAGGCAGGCATCGATGCCGGCGGCGGTGCCGGCGCTGGTGACCAGGTTGCCGTCGTCGACGAACAGCGCCCTCGGTTCGAGCACCGCCTCGGGATACATCTCGGCGAGCTGCTCGGCGTACTTCCAGTGGGTGGTGCAGCGCCGCCCCTCCAGCAGGCCGGCCGCGCCCAGGAGGAACGCCCCGGAGCACAGGCTGAGCAGCGTGGCCCCGGCCGCGTCCGCCGCGCGCAGCGCCGCCAGCACGGCGGGCGGGTAGTCCGTGCCCTCCCGGATCCGCGTCGCCGACGCGATCACCAGGTCACTGCCGACGACCGCGTCCAGCCCGTGGGTGGCGGTGATCGAGAAGGACGCGGTGTTGGTGGTGGCCAGGGGCGTACCCGGGTTCTCGGCGCAGACCCGGAAGTCGAAGGCCGGCACGCCGTCATCGGTCCGGTCCAGGCCGAACACCTCGACCGCCACCCCGAACTCGAACACCGCGATCGGCTCGACCAGCACCACGCTCACCCGGGAGATCATGCCCGCAGTCTAGTGGCAGGAACCTTGCTGGCGTCAGGATGATGCCAAAGTGACCGCGTACGCCTCCAGCGCCTCGTAGGGCAGGTCGCCGCTCACGATTGTGGTCACCTTCGGCTCGGTGCGGACCAGTGACCGCGTCCGGCCGTCCGGGCTGAGCCGGCGCTCCCAGGTCTGTCCGTCGACCGTGCTCTGGCCGTCCCCGGTGCCGTCTCGGGTCTGCTCCTCGATCAGGTCGTCCGGCGGACCGTCGCCCTGGTCCAGCCCCACGAACATCTGGTCGGGCGTGAGGAAGCCCAGCGACCAGAGGTTGCGGACCGACGGCTGGCCGCCGCGGTAGGGGTCGCCGGCCTCGACCCACTCGGCCTGGGTCGGCTGCCAGCCCTCGGGCAGGTTGGTGGGGGCCAGCACGGGGAAGGGCGCGTCGCGGCGCGCAATCGTCAGCACCGGCCGCCAGTCGACCTCGGCGACCGGCTTGTCCTTGGGCAGGTCGGTGAACAGCACGGCGATGACCACCAGCGGGATCAGGATCACCGCCAGGGAGCGGATCATGTCCCCCGGCGTCGCCATCCGGTTCGCCCGTGCCACGTCCCCATGCTACTTCTCGGGGTCGTGACCCCAGTTCATCAGCGAGTAGCGCCAGGGGGTCTCGGTGACGTCACCCTCGGGCCGCTGCTTGCTGTGCCGCGCGACGTAGCCCACCACCTTGCGCATCGCCTGGTAGTCGTCCTCGGTGAGGTCACCCCTGTTGGTGTTGAGCAGCGTCACGATCCGCCGACCCATCTCGTGCCCGGTCGACTCCTCGGCGCCGTCCTTCTTCTGGCCGACCTCCTGGGAATGGTCGGTGTCCAGCCAGTCCTCGAGCTGACCGGCGGTCAGGTTGACCGCGTCGGAGAACTCCGCGTAGGTGTCGTCGTCGTCACTCATCTCGGCAGTGGCCCTCTCGTCGGCGTCGCAGGTTCTTCACCTGTGCTACCCCGGCCCGGATGCACCGACGCCCGCGGAGGGCCCGCCACCGGGCCTCTCGTCGGTGAGGACGAGAGGCCCGCGGGCGGCGACTCCACCCCGCATCGTGGGCCTCCTGACGGATCAGACTGGCGCACCGCCTACTGCGGAACACCTTCTTTCGTGCCAGCCCCCGCTGCCGCGACCGTTCCGCAGATCCATGGGGCTCGGGGGGCAGGCGGCGACCTGTGCGCACCGAGCCGTTGGATTCGGCCCTTCCCCGGATGATCAAGACCGTACCGCACCCGGGGCCGGTTGGCCGGGACCGAAACTTGGACGTTATGGAGACCCTGCACACACTGGCCCGGCACGAGGGACCGCGGGGCGAGGTGGTGCTCCGCCGACGGGAAGGCGGGGGGCCGGCGGTCACCGAGCTCATTGTCAACGGGATCTTCGCGATGGACTCCGCCGAGACCTTCACCGAGCAGCAGCTGGCGGAGGTGGCCCTGACCGGTCGGCGTCCCGAGCCCGCTGTCCTGGTGGGCGGTCTCGGTCTCGGCTACACCGCCGCCGCCCTGCTCGCCCGCGGCACCGGACGGCTCGACGTGGTCGAGATCGAGGGCTGCCTGGTCGAGTGGGCGTACGCGGGGCTGACCCCGACGCTGGCCGCGATTGCCGCTGACCCCCGGGTGCGGCTGCACACCGGCGACGTCGCCGCCGTGCTGACCGGGCACGGTGGTCCACCCGGGCCGTGGGACGCGATCGTGCTCGACGTCGACAACGGCCCACCCGGGCGGGGGCCCGCTAGCGGCCCCGCCGCCCCCAACGCCCGGCACTTCCTGATCCACGACGCCAACGCCGACCTGTACGCGAGCCCGGGTCTGGCGGCCGCGTACGCCCGGCTGACCCGGGGCGGCATCCTCGCGATCTGGTGCCAGGGGGCGGCGCCGGAGCTGGCGGCCGCCCTGCGCGGCCTCTCGGCAACCGCCGCCGGCCGCACCTACGAGCGCAGGCGGCAGGGACGCGACCTCGCGTACGTGATCTACACCGTGACCAGGACCGAACCGGAGGCGCAAGAATGACGCCCATGACCGCAGCAGCCGGCGACGGCGAGTTCCGCATCGAGCGCGACACCATGGGTGAGGTCCGGGTGCCGGCCGCCGCTCGCTACCGGGCCCAGACGCAGCGGGCGGTGGAGAACTTCCCCATCTCCGGCCTGCCCATCGACCCCGCCCTGATCGCCGCGCTCGGGCAGATCAAGGGCGCAGCCGCACAGACCAACGCCCGGCTCGGGGTCGTCGACCCGGAGCGCGCGGGCGCGATCGAGAGGGCGGCCGAGGCGGTGGCGGCCGGCGAGCACGACGCGGAGTTCCCGATCGACGTCTTCCAGACCGGGTCGGGCACCTCCAGCAACATGAACGCCAACGAGGTGATCGCCTCGCTGGCCGGCGAGCTGCTGGGCCAGCCGGTGCACGCCAACGACCACGTCAACGCCTCGCAGTCCAGCAACGACGTCTTCCCGAGCGCGATCCACATCGCGGCGACCCAGGGGCTGGTCAAGACCCTGGTGCCGGCCCTGCGCCACCTGGAGCAGGCCCTGGCCGCGAAGGCGGCCGAGTTCGCCGAGGTGGTCAAGAGCGGCCGGACCCACCTGATGGACGCCACCCCGGTGACGCTGGGCCAGGAGTTCGGCGGCTACGCCGCGCAGGTCCGCTACGGCGTCGAGCGGGTCGAGGCGACCATCCCCCGGGTGGCGGAGCTGCCGCTGGGTTTTTATTCGGTGGGCACCGGGATCAACACCCCGCCCGGGTTCGCGGCATCGGTCATCTCGATCCTGGTCCGGGAGACCGGGCTGCCGCTGACCGAGGCGCGCGACCACTTCGAGGCCCAGGGGGCGCGGGACGGACTGGTCGAGGCGTCCGGTGCGCTGCGGACCATCGCGGTCAGCCTGACCAAGATCGCCAACGACCTGCGCTGGATGGGCTCGGGGCCGCGGGCCGGTCTCGGTGAGATCTCGCTGCCGGACCTGCAGCCGGGGTCGTCGATCATGCCGGGCAAGGTGAACCCGGTGATCTGCGAGGCGACCACCATGGTCTGCGCGCAGGTGATCGGCAACGACGCCGCGGTGACCTTCGCCGGCGCCTCGGGCACCTTCGAGCTCAACGTGATGCTGCCGGTGATGGCCCGCAACGTGCTCGAGTCGATCCGGCTGCTGGCCAACGTCAGCCGGCTGCTGGCCGACCGGTGTGTCGTCGGGATCGTCGCCAATGTCGAGCACTGCCGCACCCTGGCCGAGTCGTCGCCGTCGATCGTCACACCGCTGAACCGCTACCTCGGCTACGAGAACGCCGCCGCCGTGGCCAAGAAGGCGCTGGCGGAGAACCTGACCATCCGCGAGGTCGTGCTGCGCTCGGGCTACGTCACCGACGGCAGCATCACCGAGGACCAGCTGGACGCCGCCCTGGACGTGCTGGCCATGACCAAGAGACCGGTCTGATCTGAGCGGAGTCCGACGTCAGCGGCGAGCGTCGGAGATCGCGCGCCGCCGAGCGGAGGAGGAGCGGGTGAACACGTTCTTCCGTTCACCCGCGACGACGACGTCGGCGGATCAGAGCGCGATGCGCGAGCAGCAGGATCAATACCAGCCATGCGCGCGCTTGAAGGTCCAGGCGGCGCAGGGGCTGCCGTAGCGGTCCTCCATGTAGCCGATGGCCCAGATGATCTGGGTGGCCGGGTTGGTGCGCCAGTCGCTGCCGACGCTGGCCATCTTGGACCCGGGCAGTGCCTGCGGGATCCCGTACGCGCCCGAGCCCCGGTTCGTCGCGTCGATGTCCCACATGCTCTCGCGGATGATGATGTTGTTGAAGCAGTCGAAGTCGGAGTCGTCGTAGCCGTACTTGTTCTTGAGGATCTGCCGGGCGATCTCGCGCGGGTCGGTGGTGCCGGGCAGGTAGCCGCGGTTGGCCAGGGCCCGCTTCCGCTCCGCGGCCTCCCTCGCCGCCTTCCGGGCGGCCGCCTTCAGGTCGGCGTGCTCGGCGGTGATCGCCGCGGTCCGCTTCTGCAGCAGGCGGTACCGGCGGCTCGCCTGGCCCGCGGCCTGGACACGGACCCGTTCGACGGCCGCCGTGGCCGCGTCGTGCCGGCGGGCGCGGGCGACGGCCAACCGGAGCTCGGAGTCCCCGCGGACCGGCTCGGCGGCGGAGGACGGCCGCCTGGTGTCGGGAACGGCCAGGGGGGCGGGCACGGCCGTTGCGACCTGGTCGGCCACCGGACTGGTCAACCCCACCACGCTGATCGACCCGACGACGGCAGCGAATCCGATCCCGGCGAGGGCGTGCTGGGCAAGGCGTCGCACGGGCGCCACCTAACCACACCCCGTTACCGAAACGAAATAAACCACCCGAGTCGTGAGACGACTCGCCGCGCCCTCAGACCGTGCTGTCCTCCAGCATCTCGGTCACCAGCGCGGCGATCGGCGAGCGCTCCGAGCGGTGCAGGGTGACGTGGGCGAACAGCGGGTGCCCCTTGAGCTTCTCCACCACCGCGACCACGCCGTCGTGCCGGCCGACCCGCAGGTTGTCCCGTTGGGCGACGTCGTGGGTGAGCACCACCCGCGAGTCCTGCCCGATCCGGCTGAGCACGGTCAGCAGCACGTTGCGCTCCAGGGACTGCGCCTCGTCGACGATCACGAACGCATCGTGCAACGACCGGCCGCGGATGTGGGTCAGCGGCAGCACCTCGAGCAGGCCGCGCTCGATCACCTCGTCGATCACCACCCTGGAGGTCACGGCCCCCAGGGTGTCGAAGACCGCCTGCGCCCAGGGCGCCATCTTCTCCCCCTCGGTGCCCGGCAGGTAGCCGAGCTCCTGGCCGCCCACCGCGTACAGGGGCCGGAAGACCACCACCTTGGCGTGCTGCCGCCGCTCGAGGACGGCCTCCAGCCCGGCGCACAGGGCCAGGGCCGACTTGCCGGTCCCGGCCCGGCCGCCGAGCGACACGATGCCGACCGACGGGTCCAGCAGCAGGTCCAGCGCGACCCGCTGCTCCGCCGACCGGCCGTGGATGCCGAACGCGTCCCGGTCGGCCTTGACCAGCTTGACCTCCTTGCTCGGCAGGACCCGGCCCAGGGCGGACCCGTTCGCGCCGAGCAGCACCACCCCGGTGTGGCAGGGCAGGTCCCGCGCCTGATCCAGGTCCAGCGTCCCGGCCTCGTAGAGCCGGTCCAGGTCAGCCTTCGCCACCTCGACCTCGGCCATCCCGGTCCACTCGCTCTCCACGGCCAGCTCGGCGCGGTACTCCTCCGCGCTCAGCCCGACCGCCGACGCCTTGACCCGCATCGGGAGGTCCTTCGACACCAGCGTCACGTCGCGGCCCTCGGCGGCGTAGTTGAGCGCCACGGCCAGGATCCGCGAGTCGTTGTCACCGAGCCGGAACCCGGCCGGCAGGATCTCCGGATCGGTGTGGTTGAGCTCCACGTGGACGGTGCCGCCGGCGTCGTTGACCGGGATCGGCGCGTCCAGCCGGCCGTGCTCGATCCGCAGCTCGTCGAGCAGCCGCAGGGCGGTGCGGGCGAAGTAGCCCAGCTCGCTGTGGTGGCGCTTGGCCTCGAGCTCGGTGATCACGACCACTGGGAGGACGACGTCGTGCTCGGCGAACCGGCGCAGGGCCTGCGGATCACTCAGCAGGACGGAGGTGTCGATGACGTAGGTACGGCTCGGGGCTGCAGAAGACACGGGATGTCCCTTCCTCGAGGCCGTACGCGGTACCGCGCCCGGCCCCACGGTTACGTGGTGGACCGGGTCGGTGACCGCCAACCGGTGTGGACCGGCAGTCGGGCCGTCGAGCGACGGTGCATGCATCGCCTCCCAGGCGGGCCGCACATCCTGCGGCGCGCTCCTCGACGGTACGTCGCCCCCGGGGTCCCCGGGAAGAGGCACGCCGGTTCGTCACCGGATCGCAAACTGCCCGCAACCTGCCGCCCTCTGTTGCCTGAACGCAGCCGAAACCGCCGCCAGCAACCCCTCAGCACGGGTTCCGGCGACAGAAGGCGCAGGGTGGAGGGCCGCCCTCAGCGGCCGAAGCGGCGCTCGCGGGCCCCGTACGAGCGCAGCGCCCGGATGAAGTCGACCTTCCGGAAGTCCGGCCACAGCGCCTCGCAGAAGTAGAACTCGCTGTGCGCGGACTGCCACATCAAGAACCCGGACAGCCGCTGCTCCCCCGAGGTCCGGATGATCAGGTCCGGATCGGGCTGGCCCTTGGTGTAGAGGTGCTCGGCGATGTGCTCGATGTCCAGGGTCTCCGCAAGCTCCGAGATCGGCGTGCCCAGCCGCGCCTCCTCGGCGAGCAGCGAGCGGACCGCGTCGCGCAGCTCGTGGCGGCCGCCGTAGGACACTGCGATGTTGACCTGCATCCCGTCCAGGTCGACCGTTGCCTCGTCCGCCGCCTGCAGCCGGGCCGCGGACTCCCCCGGCAGCAGGTCCAGGGCACCCACGACGTGCACCCGCCAGCGCCGGGTGGCGGCCAGACCGGACACCAGCTGCTCGATCACCGACAGCAGCGGTGCCAGCTCCTCGGCATCGGTGCGGGCGAAGTTGTCGGTGGACAGCACCCACAAGGTGACGACCGGGATGCCGATCTCGTCGCACCACTCGACGAACTCCTCGAGCTTGTCCGCCCCCGCCTGGTAGCCCGCCACCAACGGCTGACCGGGAGCGTTGGTCCGTGCCCAGCGTCGGTTCCCGTCGGCCAGCACGGCGACGTGGCGGGGCAGCCGGTCCTGGTCGAGCTCGGCGATGAGCCGGTGCTCGTAGGTCGCGTAGAGCAGACCGGATGGGTGCAACCGGTCGACGAACTCACGTGCGCGGTCAAGACGACCCACGGTCGGCAACAGTAGCCCTGGCACCCACGGTTGTCCGTACGGTCGCCACGATCTACCCTGAACCTACGGTGGCGTAACTTACGCGTCGGTAGGTTCCGGGCCGACGTCCCGGGGTAAGGAGCGGCATGACCAGGATCACCGCCGAGGCACCGGCTCCGGTCACGGAGATGGCGCGGGCCGCCAAGCCCAGGCTCCGCGGCTGGCTGCACGCCGGGGCCGCCCCGCTCGCCCTGGCCGCCGGCATCGTCCTCGTCGGCCTGGCCCCCACCGATCTCGGCCGGCTCGGCGGCGCGGTGTTCGTGGCCGCGTCGGTGCTGCTCTTCGGGACCAGTGGGATCTACCACCGGGGCACGTGGGGCACCCGCGGCGAAGCCGTGCTGCGCCGGCTGGACCACGCCAACATCTACGTCTTCATCGCCGCGACCTACACCCCGCTCGCCCTGCTGCTGCTCGACGGCGCCTCCCGGGCGGTGCTGCTCAGCCTGGTCTGGGGCGCGGCCCTGGCCGGCCTGATCTTCCGGCTGGTCTGGCTGTCCGCGCCGCGCTGGCTCTACACCGCCCTCTACATCGCCATGGGGTGGGCGGCGCTCGGCTGGCTCGGCGCCTTCTACCGGGCGGGCGGCCCGGCCGTCTTCACCCTCATCCTGGCCGGCGGCCTGTGCTACACCCTCGGCGCGGTGGTCTACGGCCGGCGCCGGCCCGACCCGTCCCCGGTCTGGTTCGGCTTCCACGAGATCTTCCACGCCGGCACGCTGGCCGGCTTCGTCTGCCACTACATCGCGATCTCGATGGCCACCCACTCTTCGGGCTAGCCGCTCGCGCATCGCGCTCTACCCCGCTCGGCGGCGCGCGATACCGACGCTCGCAGCTACACCAGCTGAGCGACCAGGTCCTCGACCGTCGTCACCGGTAGCCGGCAGACGAACCCCCGACAGACGTACGCGGTCGCCCGCCCGTCGTGCAGCGGCCGGTTGGCCAGCAGGGCGAACCCCGGCTGGTCCGGGGCGCCGGCCAGCACGACCGACCCGGCCGGGGCCTGACGCCAGGCGGCGG
>CAXTVE010000089.1:8217-10276 GCA_964247485.1 uncultured Propionibacteriaceae bacterium | reverse complement strand
AGCGCCTGCCGGGCCTCGATCAGCGCCGTCCGTGCGCGGTCGTGGTCGCCGTCGGGTCCCACGAGCCCGCGGCCCGGGAGGTGGACGCCGCGTTCTGCGCCCGCGCGTGCGTCGTGGTCGAGGACCGGCAGACCGCGCTGCGGGAGTGCGGCGACGTCATCCAAGCCGTTGCGGAGGGGGCTCTCCAGCCCGACGACCTGGTGCCGCTGCGCGAGGTCGCGCGCGGCACCCGGGCCCCCGCCGACGAGCCGGTGTTCTTCAAGGGGTCGGGCATGTCGTGGCAGGACCTGGTCGTCGCCGAGGCCGTGCTGGCCCGGCTCTGACCGGCCGCGCGCAGCCGCGGCTACCGGTCGGCTTCGAGACGCAGATCGACGTGTGCGTCGGAGCCGCTGCCCCCGATCCGCAGCACGTAGGTGTAGCGGCCCGGCACCAGCCCTGACTCGGTGTAGTCGTCGAACGGCTGGGTGGTGAGCTCCCGCCCGTCGGCGAGCCGGAGGAGGACGAAGGTGTAGCTGACCGCCTCGCCCACCCGGCCGTAGCCGCTGCTCCGTCCGGCCGCGACCGGGCCGTAGTCCACCTTGGTCCCGTCCGGGAACACAGCCTCGACCCGAGCGAAGTCCACCGCGGCGCCGTTCCGCACCCGGATCGACTTCGGTGGAGACGGCTCGGCGGCCGCCCGGAACACCAGCACGACGGCGCCGGCGGAGTCGAGCAGCGTGAGGGTCGGTCCCTCGCGCCGCACCGTCCTCGTGGCTCCGAGCGCGGATGTGTAGGCCGACGGTTGCCTGCGGTCCGACGACCCGCACGACATCTCGGTGACGCGCAGGCTGCGAAAGCGCAGCTGGTCGCCCTTCAGGCGATAGCTTGCGGACACCTCGTTGCAGGGATCGCCGCCGTCGACCCGCGTCGGCCACGACACCTCCAGGTAGGGCACAGCACCGCCCGCCTCCGGTCGAATCGGCTGGTCGTTGATCCGGGTCGCCAGCCAGCGGACCCCCGTGAGCTGGTCGGGTCCCTGCACCTTGACGGCGGTGGTCGCCTGCGGATCGGCGGTGGTCGTCCGCTCCACCTGCGACAGTCCGAACCAGCTGCCGAAACCGACACCCGCGACGACGACGAGCGCCGCGGCCGCCGCGAGCCAACGGGTCGTCGGCGGAACCTGTCTCCTCACAACCTCATCCAGTCTGCGGACGGCCAGTTCGTTGCAACGGTCGGCCAGCAACTGCGCGCAGCTGGTGGGTCCAACGACGTCCAGACCCACCTTTCGCGCGCAGTTGTCCGGCCGGGGTCAGCCCGTGTTCTGGAACGCCGGGCGCCTGACGTCGAACAGCGCGATGTCGTGGGCCGTCGTACCGGTCTGCACCAGGTCGGCAACGATCTCCCCCACGACCGGCACGAACTTGAAGCCGTGCCCCGAGAAGCCGCAGGCCACCACCACCTGGGGCGTCTCCTCGAGCGGGCCCAGGACGAAGTGGTCGTCGGGCGCCGAGGCGTACATGCAGGTGGCCGCCTTCAGCAGCGGACCGGTCAGCCGGGGGAACAGCTGCAGGGCCCGGCGCCGGATGGCGTCGACCTCCTCGGCGTGCACCGTCCGGTCGATGGTGTCCGGGGTCGTGAGACCGACGTTCTGCCGGTAGTAGGCCAGCTTCAGCCCGCCCGCCGGACCGTCGATCATCGGGAAGCCGTAGATCATGCCGTTCCCGTCGGTCTCCTCGATGTAGACCGGGTGCCCATCGGCGTAGGACTCATAGCCGACGCCGGCGGTGAGGTCGGGTGCAAACCAGTAGAAGACCTGGCGCTCGACCTCGATGGGCGCCCGGCCGGGCAGCAGCTGCGGCGCCCAGGCGCCGGGTGTCAGCACCAGCCGGTCCGCCCCGTAAGTCCCTTGTCCCGTGCTGACCTCGACGCCCCCGCCCGGCGTCGCCCGCCAGCCGATGACCGGCTCGTCGAAGTGCAGCACCGCACCGTGGCGGCGGGCCAGGTCCACCCCGGCGAGGACCGTCTCCTCGGGCCGGACATAGCCGGCATTCGGCTCGTACACGCCGATGGCGTGCTCCCG
>CAXTVE010000089.1:0-8207 GCA_964247485.1 uncultured Propionibacteriaceae bacterium | reverse complement strand
CGACCACCCCGCTGTCCGGGTCGCCGATATAGAGGCCGCCGCAGAGCCGGATCAGGTCACGCCCGGACTCCTGCTGCAGCTCCGACCACCCCGCGAAGGCCCGTTGCAGCAGGGGGACGTAGGCCGCGCCCTCGAAGTAGGCCTGTCTGACGATCCGGCTGCCGCCGTGCGCCGAGCCCTGGTCGTGCGCAGGCCCGAAGTTCTCCAGGCCGAGCACGCGGAGGCCACGGGCGGCCAGGGTGTGCACCGCCGACGACCCCATCGACCCCACCCCGACGACAATGACGTCGAGGCCGCCCTGCGGGCTCACCGCGCGACCTGCAGCCTGGCGCGCTGCCGCCCATAGCCGTCGAAGTTGTCGGCCGCGAGCCAGGCCTCGAACCCGCCACGGATCCGCGGCCAGTCGGCGTCGACGATCGCGAACCAGGCGGTGTCGCGGTTGCGGCCCTTGACCACACCGGCCTGCCGGAAGGTTCCCTCGTAGCTGAACCCGAGCCGCTCGGCCGCCCGCCGGGACGGCGCGTTCAACGTGTCGCACTTCCATTCGTAGCGGCGGTAGCCGAGCCCGTCGAAGACATAGGCCATGGCGACGAACTGCGCCTCGGTCGACGCCCGGGTCTGCTGCAGGGCGGGCGACAGGTGGATGTGGCCGACCTCGATCGAGCCGGCGGCCGGGGCGATCCGCAGCAGGCTGAGCGCGCCGACCGCCCGGTCCCGGGTCCGGGAAGCCGGGTCGGTGTCGATGATCGCGAAGAAGTAAGGGTCGTCCTGGGCCGACACCTCCGCGACCCACGCGGCGTAGCTGTCCAGGTCCGCGAACGGCCCGTAGGGCAGGTAGGTCCAGCTGGTCCCGTCGATGTCCGCCCGGTCGGCGGCGAACAGGTCCGCGGCGTGGCGGGCCGGGTCCAGCCGCTCCAGCCGACAGGAGACTCCGGTCAGGGTGCCGGCGTCCGGGCGGGGTCGCGGCTGCCACTCGGCGACCAGGTCCCCGACCGGCTGACCGTAGGCGTTGGTCTGCATCCGCCGATTATCCCGTCGACCGGCGGTGCTCCCGGACGGCGCCCTGGTGCAACAATCATGCAAAATCTCCTGTGAGGAGTATGAAGAATGCTTGAGTGCTGTGGTTGTATACACGCGTCAGGCTGCACTTGTTGTACTCAGACACCAACCAGGGTGGATGGATGAGAAGTCGCTTCCGACTCGGGAGCCGGCTGCGCCCGTCTGCTGACCCTGGACTCGTCAGGCCGATCGGCGCACGGTGCGCACGATCGCGTGCATTCTCGTAGGAGGAGTTTTGCTAGCACGATCCATGACCCGTGTGGTCGCGCTCGGAGCCGTGGCCGTGTTGTCACTGGCGGCTTGCGCGAACAACGGCGGGGAAGGCCCGGGAGGAACCGAGAGCGGGCCGACCGAGCTCATCGTCTCGTCCGACCTGCCGCTTCAGGGCGCCAGCGCGTCCACGTCGGAGTCGACCAACAACATGATCCAGCTCTACCTCGAGTCGGTCGGCTACAAGGCGGGCAACTACACCGTCAAGTTCCAGCCGTACGACGACTCCACGGCCGCCAAGGGCGCGTGGGACGACGCAGCGTGCGCGAAGAACGCGACCGACCACGTGGCCAACGAAGCTGAGGTCGCCGTGATGGGCACCTTCAACTCCGGGTGCGCGAAGATCGAGGTGCCGACGCTCAACCAGGACAGCACCGGTCCGATGCTGATGGTGTCGCACGCGAACACCAACCCGGGTCTGACCAAGAAGTGGGACACCGGCGAGCCGGACAAGTACTTCCCGACCGGCACCCGCAACTACGCACGCGTCGTGACCACTGACGACTACCAGGGCCAGGGTGCAGCCCAGTTCGCGCTGGACGACCTCAAGGTCAAGAAGGCCTTCGTGCTCAACGACAACCAGACCTACGGTCTGGGCGTGGCCAAGGCCTTCTCGGACTCGGCCAAGAAGCTGGGTATCGAGATCGTGGGCGAGCAGTCGTGGGACTCCAAGCAGCCCAACTACACCGCCCTCTACCAGGGGATCAAGGCCTCCGGGGCCGACCTGGTCTACCTGGGCGGCATCTACGACAACAACGGCGGCCAGCTGATCAAGGACAAGGTCGCCGTACTCGGCGACAACGACGGGGACGTCAAGCTGTTCGCCCCGGACGGTTTCACCGGCTACCCCGACCTGCTCAAGCTGCCGCAGTCTGACGGCATGTACCTGAGCTTCGCCGGGCTCACGCAGGACGAGCTCGTCAAGGCCGGTGGCGCGGGGGTCAAGCTGTTCGAGGCCTACAAGGCCAAGTACGGCAAGGACCCGGACGGCTCGTACCCGCTCTACGGGGTCGCGGCGATGCAGGTCATCCTGGCCGCCATCGAGAAGTCCGACGGCACGCGCAAGGGTGTGACCGACGCGGTGCTGAGTGGCGATGGCATCACCATCCCGGCCGACCAGTCGGTCGTCGGCAAGGAGATCCGGATCGACCCGACCACGGGCGACACCACCGCGCTCGACCTCACCATCGAGCTCGTCAAGGGCAACAAGGAGACGTTCTTCAAGTCTCAGACGCTCCAGCCGCAGTGATCAATGACCGCCGGGCCCGGATCTTCCGGGCCCGGCGGTTCTCTTCTACGCTCCATCCCACCAGACCGTTCGGAGTCGTGCGGCCTGACCTCGTATCGCTCGCGAAGGGACATCCCATGGCCACAGCCACGATGGCGGTCGGCGGAACGAAGTTCAAAGCCAAAGTCCGGCTGGGTCCGATCATCGAACGTGTGCTGGGCTACGCGATCGTGGCGGCGGTTGCCGTCTGGCTCGTGGCCAACATCGTCGCCGACCCGGACCGCTTCCTCGGGTCCCTGCTCGTGGGCCTGCAGAACGGACTTCTGTACGCCCTGGTGGCGCTGGGCTACACGATGGTCTACGGGATCATCGAGCTGATCAACTTCGCGCACGGTGACCTGTTCATGCTGTCCACCATCGTGGCGGCTGGACTGATGGTCACCGTTCTGGGGGTCGGCCAGCTGACGGTGGTCAGCATCCTCCCCCTGCTGATCGCGCTGGTGGTCTGCATGGCGTTCGGCGCCGGGGTCAACATGGCGGCCGAGCGACTGGCCTACCGACGACTGCGGTCCGCGCCGAAGCTCGCACCGCTGATGACGGCGGTCGGACTGAGCTTCGTCTTCCGCGGGATCGCCCAGCAGGACTACGTCAACGGCTCCGCCCAGAAGAACTGGCCGGTCGTGTGGGGTGGGCCGCAGGTCGAGGGTGTGTTCTTGTACAAGCTGCTGATGGTGTTCGCGATCGGCGTCCCGCTGCTGCTGCTGATGACCTACATCGTCACCAAGACCCGGGTCGGCAAGGCGATGCGCGCCGTCGCCCAGGACCAGGACGGGGCACGCCTGATGGGCGTCAACGTGAACGGCACCATCTCGTTCACCTTCGGTCTCGGCGGGGCGCTCGCCGGCGCCGCCGGGGTGCTCTACTTCCTCTGTCAGACCCAGACCTACTACGACACCGGCACCCAGCTCGGCCTGATCGCCTTCACCGCGGCCGTGCTCGGCGGCATCGGCAACTTGACCGGTGCGGTGGTCGGCGGGATCGCCATCGGCATCATCCAGGCCCTCAACGAGGGCGGCGCGTACGGTCTCGGTTCCAACTGGTCGCAGTCGGTGGTCTTCCTGATCCTGATCGTGCTGATGGTGTTCAAGCCCGAAGGAATCTTCGGCCGGCCCTCGACTGAGAAGGTGTGACGCCATGTCAGAGACCTTGACGACCCGACCGCGCTTCGGGGACCGGCTGAGCCACTACCGGTGGCCGATCGGCTACGTAGTGGTCATCCTGTTCCTGTTCCTCCTGTACTTCGCGATCCTGCCGAACCTGGTCCGGTCGGTCTCGGCCCCGGTCGTCGCCTGGCTGCCTGTCGCCACCATCAACGAGTGCCTGATGTGGGCGATCATGGCGCTGGGCCTGAACGTGGTGGTCGGCTACGCCGGCCTGCTCGACCTCGGCTACGTCGCGTTCTGGGCCCTCGGCGGTTATACCGCCGGCTGGCTGATGGCCTTCCCGTTCAACTGGACCTGGGACTTCCACCTGTTCTCCCCGGTCAAGTCGACCCTGCCCGGGACGCACATCAACTTCTGGCTCGTCTGCATCATCGCCGGCGTGCTCTGCGCCATTCTCGGCATCATCATCGGCGCCCCGACGCTGCGACTCCGCGGCGACTACCTGGCCCTGGTGACGCTGGGCTTCGGCGAGGTGATCACCCAGTTCTTCCGCAACTCGAACAACATCGGTGGGCTCAACCTCGCCAACGGCGACCCCGGGATCAGCTCGATCGACCCGATCGGAACGGGACCGCTCGGCGCGACGGGCATCGCCCCACCGCTGCTCACGAACTCCGCGGCCGGCAACGTGTGGAAGATCCTGGTGCTCGGTTTCCTGGTCGGGCTCTGCATCTTCATCTCGCTTAGGATCCGGGAGGGTCGGCTCGGCCGGGCCTGGCTGGCCATCCGCGAGGACGAGCTGGCGGCCAGCATGATGGGTGTCCCCCTCGTCGGGGTGAAGCTTCTCGCGTACGCGGTCGGCGCCTTCTTCGGCGGGATCGGCGGAGTCGCGAACGCCTCGGCGATCACCACCGCGGTCTCCCCGTCCGGCTTCGACTTCGGCAAGTCCGTGCTGGTGCTGCTGATGGTCGTGCTCGGCGGGATGGGCAACGTCTGGGGCGTGACGATCGGCGCCTTCCTGCTGGCCTGGCTGAACGGCAACGGGCTGAAGCAGATCGGCGTCCAGATCGACCAGATTTTCGGGACCGGCGTCGCCGAGGTCCTGCCGCGCTACAACTACATCATCCTCGGCCTGCTGCTCGTGCTGATGATGCTGTTCCGACGTGAGGGCCTGATACCCGAGAGCCGGACGCGGGCCCTGCTCCGTACGCCGTCGCGGACGGAGGCGGAGTCCCTCGGGGCCGACAGCCTCGAGGCCGAGGCGGAGACCGAGGCGGTCGAGCACGCCGACGCGAAAGAGGAGGCCAGAATCCTGGCTTCCGCCGGATCGGTGACCCCCGGACTCGACGAACCCCGGGCCCGACGGGGGGAGGAAGCATGAGCGAGTCGCTCACCGACGCCACCCAGATGGGCGGCACCCCCAACGTGGCGGGTGACCCCGGGGCGGGTCCCGACGACCGCGGACCGGTCTCGGTCAGCGCCCCGGTCAGCGAGAGCGCGATCCAGCAGAGCGTCCTCTATGCCGACCACATCACCATCCGGTTCGGCGGTCTGGTCGCGGTCGACGACGTCTCGTTCACCATCCCGCCGAAGTCCGTCGTCAGCCTGATCGGGCCGAACGGGGCGGGGAAGACCACGTTCTTCAACGTGATCACCGGGCTCTACAAGGTGACGTCAGGCACCGTGTTCCTGGAGGGCCGCGACATCACCAGCGTCAAACCGCACGCGCGGGCGGCGATGGGCCTGGCCCGGACGTTCCAGAACATCCGGCTGTTCAACCTGATGACCGCCGAGGAGAACGTGATGGTGGCCATGCACCCGCACCTCAAGTCCGGCGTGCTGTCGACCATCATCCGCACGCCCGGCCAGCGCCGCGAGGAGCGTGAGGCCCGCGACACGGCCCGCGAGCTCCTGGAGTACGTGGGCATCGGCAAGAGCGAGGGTGAGCTGGCCCGCAACCTCTCCTACGGCGACCAGCGCCGGCTGGAGATCGCCCGGGCCATGGCGCTGCGGCCCAAGGTCCTGCTGCTGGACGAGCCGACGGCCGGTATGAACCCGCAGGAGTCGGCCGCCTTCAACGACTTCGTCTACCGGGTCCGCGACGAGAAGGGCATCTCGGTGCTGCTGATCGAGCACGACATGGCCGTGATCATGAAGATCAGCGAACGGATCACGGTGCTCGACCGTGGGGCGATGATCGCCGAGGGCACTCCCGACGACATCCGCAACAACCAACAGGTCATCGAGGCCTACCTCGGCAAGACCGGAACCCGGGAAGGGAAGAGGAACAAGACATGACCGCAACCCCCCAGGTCCAGCCGAGCGCCCGACCCCGCGGCGAGGGCAAGGAGACGATCCTCGAGCTCAAGGGGATCAGCGTCAACTACGGCAACATCGCCGCGGTCCAACAGCTTGATCTCACCGTCTACGCCGGCGAGATCGTGACCTTGATCGGGTCGAACGGGGCTGGCAAGTCGACCACGCTCCGCACCATCTCCGGACTGCTGCGGCCGGTGGCGGGCGAGGTCGTCTACCAGGGCCGGACGATCAACGGGATCCCCGGCCACGACGTGGTCAAGCTCGGCATCTGCCAGTCCCCGGAGGGTCGCAAGATCTTCCAGCGGATGACGGTGTCGGAGAACCTCGATCTCGGCGCCTACACCCGCAAGGACACCGCGCAGATCGCCGAGGACCGGGAGCGGGTGCTGGAGCTGTTCCCCCGCCTGCGGGAGCGGATCAGCCAGAAGGCCGGCACCATGTCGGGCGGCGAGCAGCAGATGCTCGCCGTCGCCCGGGCGCTGCTGGGCAACCCGACCCTGCTGCTGCTCGACGAGCCCTCGATGGGGCTCGCGCCGGTGCTCGTCGACGTCATCTTCGAGACGATCGAGCGGATCCGGGAGCAAGGTGTGACCGTCCTGGTCGTCGAGCAGAACGCGCTGGCCGCCCTGGAGATCGCCGACTACGCCTACGTGCTTGAATCCGGGCGCCTCAACATGCAGGGCGAAGCCGCCCTCCTGCTCGATGACCCGTCCGTCACGGCGGCGTACCTCGGCGGCCACTAGAGCACTAGGCTTCGGCGCGTGACGGTCGAGGCGCGGAGCATCACCCCGCTGGCGAAGGCCAACCTGCGGGAGCGGGTGCTGCGGGCGCTGCGCTCAGCCATCATCTCCGGCGAGCTGTCACCGGGCGAGGTCTACTCGGCGCCGTCGCTGGCTGCGACGTTCGGCGTCTCGGCAACGCCCGTTCGCGAGGCGATGCTCGACCTGGCCCGCGAGAACCTGGTCGCCGTCGTCCCGAACAAGGGCTTCCGCGTGACGGTGGTCGACGAGGAGCAGCTCGACCAGATCACCGCCATCCGCCGACTGCTGGAGCCGCCGGTCGTGGCGGCGGTCACCGGCGTGATCCCGGACGAGGACTTCGCCGGGCTGCGCCGGCTGGCCGAGGAGATCGTCGAGGGTGCCCGCGCCGGGGACCTGGCGCAGTACACCGAGGCCGACAACGAGTTCCACCTGCGGCTGCTGGCCTACTCCGGCAACCAGCGGCTGGTCGACCTCGTCGCCGAGCTCCGCGGTCAGACCCGCCTGGTCGGCCTGGCGTCGCTGCTGAACCGCGGCCAGCTGGTGTCCTCGGCCCGGGAGCACCTTGAGCTGATGGAGCTGATGCAGGCGCGCGACGCAACGGCGGTGGCGGCCTTCATGGTCCGCCACATCAACCACGTCCAGGACCTCTGGTCGGGTCGTGTCGCCGAGAGCGAGGAGTCCTGAGCCGACCGGGTGCTCAGCGGTCCGCGTACTCGGCGTCGGGAAACTTGTCGTACATCAGGTCCCCCTCGATACCGTGCTCGAGGTACAGCTTCAGTGAGGCCAGCACGAGCGTGAAGCCCGACATCGACTCGATCGCGTTGGCGGCCGGGGTGTCGCCACCGAAGTCGGTGAGGCGCACCGTCACCACCGTGCCCTCCGGTCGCTCCGCGAAGGAGATCCGCAGCGGTTGACCCTCGTCCCACCGCAGGTCGAGCAGCTCGCCCTGGCGTGCCTCGACGACGGTGACGCCGGTCTCGGCCCCGGCGACCTTGAAGGTCCAGGTCACCATGGCGTCGGTGTCCAGGCGCCCCGAGGAGTGGGCGAGCCAGAAGCGCCGGATGCGGTCGGGGTCGGCGAAGGCCTCCCACACGTCGGCCGCCGGACGCCGGACCAGCATGTCCACCTCGACCACCGGCTGCGCGGTCACCTCGTCACTGTCGTCCATGACCCCAGTCAATCAGCCAGGTCGGCCAGCTCGCCGAGGGACACCGGCGCACTGAGCGGGCGGCTGGCCAGGGGCCGAAGATCGGCGGCTCCCAGAGATCGGCCGCCCGCGGCCAGACAGGCGGCGGCGTAACCGCAGACCCGCCCCTGGCACCATCCCATCCCCGGCCGGGCGAGCAGCTTGACCGTGCGTTGGTCCTCCGCGCCCAGGTCCTCGCGGGCGTGGCGGATGTCGCCGGC
>CAXTVE010000088.1:0-10305 GCA_964247485.1 uncultured Propionibacteriaceae bacterium | reverse complement strand
GGGGGTACGGCTCACGCGGCCCGCGGCTCGCCGCGATCAGGGTGGGCCCGGCGCGTATCAGCCGCGGGACGAGGTAGCTGCCGACGTGGCCGGTGGCGCCGAGGACGAGGATGCGCATGGACCCACCCAACACGATCAGCCGGGCAGGACCTGATCGAGGTAGGCATCGAGGCCCGGTTGGTGCTCGGCGATCCGGTCGGCCAGCCGCTGCGCCACCTGGCGGAAGGACGGCTCGGCCAAGACCTGCTCGACGGACCGGCGGATGTCGTCGGGGCCGGCGGTCTCGCCGTCGAGGTCGACGTCGGCGCCGAGCTGGGCGACCTGCGCGGCCAGGGCCGGCTGGTCGGCGCCGGAGTTCGGCAGGGTCACCACTGGCAGGCCGTGGGCGAGGGCGGCGGTCAGCGTGCCGTGCCCGGCGTGCGTCACCACCGCGGCGGCGTGCGGCAGCACCGCCCCGTGCGGGACGTAGGGCACGACCCGGGCACCGGCGTCGGAGAGGTGCAGCGCGGCGGGGTCGACCGAGCCGGTGGTCGCGAGCACGCGCACGCCGGACCCGGCCAGCCCGTCGAGGGTGCGCTGCAGCCGGCCGGTCTGGTCCCAGCCGTTGTCGCTGTGGAAGCTGACCAGCACCAGGGGGCGCTCGTCCGGCTCCGGCGTGTACGCAGCGGCCGGCGTCTCCTCGAAGATCGGCCCAACCCACCGGAAGGTCGCCGGCGCCTCGGCGGCCCGCGGGTCGAGGTCGGGGATGGTCGCGCACACCACCTCGTGCCGCTCCCAGGCAGCCCGGAAGGTGTCGAGCCGGTCCCGCCCGAGCCGGGCCCGGACGGCGTTGAGCGCGTCCAGCTCGGCACCGCCGGCGGGTGGGCAGAGCACCCCCGGGGCGGTGTGGACGAGGGCGGCGGTCGGTACCCCGGCGTCCTCGACGGCCGCCAGCGCCGCCCCCAGCATGCAGTCGACGACGATGAGGTCCGGCGACTCCCGCTCGACCACAGCCGAGACGTCGGCCGGGTGGTCCGGACAGGCCCAGACCTTCCTGATCAGGAAGCCGGCCATGTCCTCCGGGTCGAAGTCGTCCCAGCCCGGCTGGCTCCGGGCATCACGCGCAGGTCGAAGCCGAGCGCGGCGATGCGACCGACCTGCCCGGGGTAGCCGACGAACACGACCTGATGGCCGCGGCCCCGCATCCGTTGGGCCAGTCCGATCGCCGGCGGCTGGTTGCCGCCGCCCGGCCAGGTGATGATCGCGACCTTGCTCATCTGCCCTCCTCGCCGGAAGCAGACCACGGAGGTGAGCGCCGTGTCGAGGGTCACGGCCCCGTTGGCGGCGGCCGGTCGGCGGAAAATCTCCCTCCAGCTGATGCCCGCTGGCCGCCTTCACGCGTGGCGGGGAGTCCGACCTCGCGTCTGGGGGGAGATTTCCGCCGCTGCGCAGGCTCAGGGCCTGAACCCGCGTCAGGCCGCGGCGGGCTCCGCCACCCGGGCCCGGGCCTGACGGTAGGCCGGGTTGCTGGCGATCTGTCCGGGCAGCATCACCAGGGCGCCGCGCACCGCCCGGGCGGCGACGGATGCGCTGATGTCGGTCGTCGGCAGCCCCGGCAGCCGGTACAGCCGACGCGCCCAGGGCGGCAGCATGGCCGCGGCGATGCCGACCAGGGTGGCCCAGGCCGGCCGGGCCGGAGTGCCGTAGGCGATCCAGGCGGGCATGGGCGGCGCGAACCCCCAGAGCACGTTGCGCATCGCCACCTGGGACACCCGTAGCTGGGGCCGTACCGACCGGTAGTAGTCGCGGAGCCCGTCCTCGGTGGAGGGCACCAGCTCAGCGGGGATGCCGACCAGCTCAGCGCTGGCCACCATCTCGGCCACGTAGCGGTCGGCGTCCCCGCGCCGTAGCCGCCCGCCGCTCCGCCGGTAGGTGGTGAGGAACGACTCCACCTCGGTGACGTGCACCCAGAGCAGCAGCTCCGGGTCGTCCACCCGGTAGGTCTGCCCGCTCTCCGGCTCGACACCGGGCGCCAGGCTGGCATGCAGCCGCCGCAGCCGGCGCCCGGCCTTCTCGGCCTCCGCCGTGGTGCCGTAGGTGACGGTCGTGACGTACTGCCCGGTGCGCTGGAGCCGGCCCCACGGGTCGCCCTGGAAGACGGAGTTGTCGTCGAAGCCCGCCATCACCAGCGGGTGCACGGCCTGCAGGATCAGCGCCCGAAAACCGCCGAGGATCATCGAGGGGTCGCCGTGGATGCGCCAGGTCACCGACTCGGGGCCGAAGAGGCCCGCATCACCCGACAACCTCGTACGCCTCATGCCCCTTCTTCTACCCCGACCGGCCGCTCGGATGCCGGATGCGCCCGCATCATGGTGCAGACAAGCTCGGACCGTGGCATGTCGTCAAACGTCAAAGCATTCCTCTTGACAATGTTGTCGGTGTTCTTCGATTCTGGTCTTGCTGCATAACAGCCGAATGAGGGCTGAAGTTGCCGCGGGCCAGGGTCCGCCGTGCTTTATCGGCAGAGAGAGCCGCTCATGACCTGTTCGGTCACCGACCCCCTGCAGGCGTGGCCTGGGAGTCAGCGACTCGACCCCTGAGCTGGCGGCCGCCCGCCCGTGCCCCCCAACCTGGATGAGGCGGCCGCCGTGCTCATGGATCCGGCTGATCGCGACCAGCCGGCGTCGAGCCCGCCGGTCGCCCCGAGCATCACGAGGACGTGAGACCAGGACCTGTCGGCCGGTACGGCCGGCGGGCGGTGGAGAGACCGGCAGCGTGATACGGAATGGCGTGGAGAGCCTGACCGAACAACCGGTCCGGGATGCCTTGCCACCCCCGAGCTGGCCAAGGCTGCCGGCAACCCTGACCGAGATCTGCCTCTGCCTCACCGAGGCCGTGCCGAAGGCCGAGTCGGCGGGCGTGGTGATCTTCCCGCCGGAGCCGCAGTCGCCCACCCAGCGACCGGGCCTGGACGGTGCGGACGTGATCGGCGCAGCGCCCGCCGGTGCCGCCGTCCTGCATCTCGAGCAGAGGCTCGGTGAAGGTCCTGTCCTCACCGCATGCCGCACGCAGCGCCTCGTCACCTCCGGCAATGTCAGTGGCGACGAGCGCTGGCCGCAGTTCGGTTCCGCGGTGGTCGACCTGCAGCTGCACAGCGCCGCGGCGGTGCCGCTGACCGGCATCAACGGCCTCACCGGGGCCGTGCTCAGCATCTACTCCCAGCAGCGGGACGCCTTCGACGAGCGCGCCGTCCACCTGATCGCGGCCGTCGCGGCCGTCGCCCGCACCGCACTGCTCGCCGCCGCGATGCTGGAGAGGGCCAGCCGCGCCCACCAGGCGGTGAACGAGGCCCGTGACCGGGCCCGCACGGTCAACCAGGCGGTGGGCGTCCTGATCCACCGGAACTGCACGGAGGAGCAGGCGCACGCGCGGCTCTCCCGGATGGCCAGTCGCAGCGGTGGCGACATCATCGACTCGGCACTGGCCATCATCGAGGAGGCCAGAAGTGAGGCCCGCCTGAACCAGCTCGCCCCCTGGCATCCGATCCGGAGTCACCTGACCGGCTGATCAGCGCCGCCGCGAACCGATCCGCGCCCCCACGGCGTACGCCTGGTGAGGAGAGGAGGCCGGCGTGGCGGCGTATGAGGTGCAGACCGATGACCTGATCGGCGTCGGCGAGCAGCTCGGCCGGCAGGCCGGGGTCACGGCGACCACCCGGATCGGCGTCGACGCGGCCACGACCTCCATGATCACGGTGCTGGACACCGGCGCGAGTACGGCCGAGGCAACGGTGGGCGGGCTGCTGGCCGACCTGGCCGTGATCGTCTCGGTAGCCGACGCCGCCGCGGGTGGCGCGGACTGGCTGGGCGCGGATGCGGAGGTGTTCCGCAGTGCCAATGCCGAGCTGGTCACGGTGATCGGGCGGTCGCAGACGGGACTCGAGCAGGCCTTCGTCGCGCACCGGACCGCGACCGGGGAGCTCGGCCGGACGCTGCAGGCGACACTGACGGAGTTCGTGGCCGCGTCGAGCCGCTCGGAGGACCTGGCCGCGCAGCTTGCCGCGGCCGTGGGGTCGGAGGTGGAGGCCTACGAGGCGGCGTTCGCGGGGGGCTTCAGTGGCGTCGGAGGCTTCACCGGCGAAGGGTCGGTGTCGTCATCCGCGTCCCCGCCGGACCTCCCCGCGGCCGCCCGGGGCTCCGTCCAGGCCGAGTCCGACGGCGTCGACGATCTGGCGGCGGCGGCGGTCAGAGCGTTGGGGGACGGCGTCTACGACTCGTACGCCGACCTGGGCTCCGGCTTCGGCGACGCCCTCCGGCTCGAGGGCGACTGGGTCGGCGGCGGCGTGGAGAACCTTGGCGAGCTGGTCGGCTCCGAGGACGTCCAGCACGCCGGCCTCGCCATCGACCAGCAGTTCGACGCGGCGGGCGACGCCGCCCAGGACGGCTACCTCGCGGGCGGCTCGACGGTGCGGAACGGACTGCACAACGCCGCGGCGGGGATTGACGGCGACCGTCCGCCGGTCGAGGTCCGCGTCTACCGGAACCGGACGCCCGAGTCGGCCCAGCACATCCAGGACGCCCAGGGCGGCACCTCGTACCGGGGCGGCCCGGAGACTGCGTACGACCGGACGCAGGGGGAGGTCTTCACCATCGATCGCTCCGGCGCCCGCGCCCGACGCCACGAATCCACCGGTCCTGTCCCGACCGCCGCGGGATATGACCGGGATGAGTACCCGCCGGCCGTCTTCGCCGAGGGTGGTGCGGGGGCGAGCGTGCGCTACATCCGCCCAGGAGACAATCGGAGCGCGGGCGCGCAGATCGGGAACCAGATCAGGGGTCTGCCCGACACCGAGCAACCCGTCCGTGTCGTGGTGGTCGAGGAGTGATGATCGTGACCAAGGCCCTGCCTGCTCTGATCGAGCGCGGTCGGTCGCCGCTGGGGCCGCCGGTCCGCGTCCAGCTGTCGGCCGCCACCGGGCCGCGGGGCGAGTTGGCCGCCCTGCTCGCCCGGACGAACGGATTCTCGGCGTTCGACACCGGGATCCAGCTCTTCCGGGCGGGGCCGGAGGGACTCGGGCCGGCCCTCGAGACGTGGAACGACCCGTCGACCTGGAAGGACAGCTACGGCGGGACCGCGGACGGCCTGCTGTGCTTCGCGGCGGACCTGTTCGGCGGCCAGTTCGCGGTCGACGACGAGCAGCAGGTGGTGCTGTTCGACCCCGAGACCGCCGACCGGACCGTGATCGGCCGTTCGCTCGAGGAATGGGCCGCCTGGGTGTGGGACGACCCGACCGTACGCGCCGCCGCGCCGCTCGCCCGGCGCTGGCAGGACACCCACGGCCCGCTCGATCTGGACCAGCGGCTGCTGCCGCGCCAGCTCTTCGTGCTCGGGGGCGCGTACGACCTGGACAACCTGGAGGCCGTCGACGCGGCCGAGGCCATGCGGATCCGGGGACCGATCGCCCAGCAGCTGCACGCCGCGCCGGACGGGACGCCGGTCGTGCTGCGAGTAGCCGAGGAATGACCCGACGGGGGGCCGGCCGTCGTCCGGCATGATGGGAGTCAGCGCCCTGGGCGCGGCTCAGGACAACGGTGAGGAGAGCGGATGATTGACGGCACCCGCGCGTTCAGCGGGTTCTCGGTGGACGACATCGCGGCCGCGAAGGCCTTCTACGCGGGCGTGCTCGGCCTGTCCGTGACCGAGGAGAGCGGCATGCTGAACCTCGAGATCGGCGGTGACAAGCACGTCCTCGTCTACCCGAAGGCCGACCACGTGCCGGCGACGTACACCGTGCTGAACTTCCCGGTCGGCGACATCGAGTCGACCGTCGACCAGCTGCGCGCGGACGGGGTGACGTTCGAGAGGTACCCGAACGTGGACGAGCGGGGCATCTTCCGCGGGCAGGGCCCGCTGATCGCCTGGTTCACCGACCCGGCCGGCAACATCATGTCGGTGCTCGAGGACAGCTGACCCCCCGCCGAGAGGGCTGACGTCTTCGACCAGCCGGGGCTGGCTACCCGGGTGCTCGCCGGCCGACGCGCAGGCGGAGGCGGTCCAGACCGGTGATGCCCACCGCGGCGACGGCGGCCAGCACCGCCAGCAGGGGGATCGGCGTGGCCAGCTGCTGGGGGATGCCCCCGTCGGCGAGGGCCGAGGCCAAGCGGACCAGGGTCAACGGGCCGCCGAAGCGGTCGGGGTCTGGAGTGCTGACGAGATTCCAGCTGATGCTCTGGGCCTGCAGGACCCAGAGCACGACGACGGCCACGAGCGCCACCGCCAGCCCGGTGACCACCACCCGTCCCCGCTTGGCCGGGTCGAGATCCCAGCCCCGCCGCAGTCCAGCGGCCACGAAGGTGAACACGTAGATCGCCGGGATGCTGACCAGCAGCGGCGGCACCAGGCGGCCTTCGCCGAAGGTGCCGGCCTCGGTCCTGGCCACGAACGTCGCGATCAGCAGCGGCGTCAGCGTGACGAAGAGTCCGGGGGCGAAGAGCAGCAGCAGCCACTCGCTGCGCCGCCCCGCCGGCCGCAGCCAGCCGATCCCGAAGCCGGCCAGCGCCCCGACGGCCACCTGCACCAGTACGGCCAGCAGCGGGGGCACCCAGGTGTTGAGGCCGATCCGCACCGCCTCGTCGAACGACAGCGACGACGGCAGAGAGGCGAACAGGCCGGCCACCCACGCCCGGGCCAGCACCAGGAAGACCACCAGCACCAGCAGAGCCAGTCCCACCGCGACGCGGCCGAGCCCCGCCCGGGCGGCCGGCGCTCCCGGCAGCGGCGCGTACGCGTGCACCGGCACCCGGGACCGGGCCGGCGTCAGCTCCACCCGCGCCCCGACCCCCAGCAGGACCACGGTGACCAGGATCCCCTGCAGCGCCAGGATCCCCAGCAGCACCGTGCTGACCGCTGCGGCTGCCGACAGGTCGAAGACCTGGAAGCCGCGCAGGTAGATCAGCACACCGGGCAGCGCCGTCTCCCGCGTCGCCCCGGCCACCGTCACCGGCAGCCCGAAGGTCTGCAGCCCGAGCGACAGCGTCGTGACCACCCCGAGACCGACCACCAGGCCGACCGTCCCGACCCGGCCGCCGGCCGACCCGGACCGGTCGGGTGCGGCGGCCGCCAGCACCGCGAGCGCCCTCAGGGCGGAGCCGCCCGGCAGCAGGCCCCGCCCCCGCGCCGTGCCCCGGAACGCCACGCCGAGGTTCTCCCGCCACGCGACCCGCAGCGCCAGGGCGAGCCCGATGGGCGCGTACAGCACCACCAGCACCCCGAGCACCCCGCGGACCGCGAGCCGCGGCCCCTCCGGCGCCCCGGCGGCCAGCCCGGCGCTCCGCACCCCGAGGAGCCCGCACCCTCCGAAGGCCGGCAGCCCGACGGCCAGCCCCAGCAGGACCGGGCCGCCCAGCGCCGCATCGGCGTACGCCTCCAGCCCGAGGAACTGCCCCGGCCCGTCGCCGCCGGGGAGACCCCGCGTGCGGTACAGACTCATCCAGACCGTCCGTCCGGCCGGCACGGCGAGCTGCCAGATCCCGAGCCCGACGGCCGGCAGCAACAGCAGCCACCCGAGGAGCCGGTTCACAACTCAGCAGCCTAGGGTTCGTCCGGGCCAGAACTGATCGCGCCTGGGAACTTCCTAAGGTCCGAATTCGTGGCCTGGCCCGCCGGACGAGCGGCACCTACCCTGATGGACATGTGGTCCCAGCGCATGGTCGTCGACTATGCGCTGCAGCGACGCTCCAGCCTGGAGGCGCTGCGGCGCCCCGGCCACCGGCTCGCCCGCCGGGAGATCTGCGACGCGGACCCCATGCTGCTGCGTGCGGCGAAGCACCACGGCGAGGCGTCCCGTGTCCCGTGCCCGGTGTGCCACTCCAAGGACGACCTGGTCAACCTCACCTACGTCTTCGGTGACCAGCTCGGGCAGTACTCCGGCCGCATCAAGCAGACCCGCGAGCTCGAGGAGATGGCCCACGAGTTCGGCGAGTTCAAGGTAGTTGTCGTCGAAGTGTGCCAGTCGTGCCGCTGGAACCACATGATCTTGTCTTACCTTCTGGGTGACGGGGTGAAGCGCAAGCCACCCCGTCGCCAGCAGACGGTCGAGGACATCTATGGTTGATCCCCACTGGGGACCGGTTGAGAAGCATCCTTCGGGAGCTTCGGCGCGCCCAAAAAGCCCCAAGCACCGCCGTACGCCGGCGCAGCGTCGCATCCGCCTCGCGGTGCAGGGCCTCGGCATCGCCTTGGCCCTGTTCCTGGTCGCCGGTGTCGCCATCGTCTTCATCGGTTACACCACGACCGAGCGGCCCGACCCCAACGCCGACTTCCAGACCGCCACCACCGGCATCTTCTACAACGACAGCAAGACCCGGCTGGGCAGCTTCGCGGTGCAGAACCGGACGCCGCTGGAGTTCGAGCGCATGCCGGCCACCATGAAGGAGGCGATCGTCGCCGCGGAGAACCGCACCTTCTGGACCGACCGCGGCATCTCCGTCCGCGGCATGATCCGCGCCGCCTGGGCGGTCGTCCGCGGCCAGGACCTGCAGGGCGGCTCGACGATCACCCAGCAGTACATCAAGATCCTCTACCTCAAGTCCGAGCGCACGCTGACCCGCAAGTTCCGCGAGATCTTCCTGGCGTACAAGATCAACCGCGAGATGAGCAAGGAGGAGATCCTCGAGGGTTACCTCAACACGATCTACTTCGGCCACGGCGCCTACGGGCTGCAGGCCGCCAGCCGGGCCTACTTCGGCATTCCCGCCGACGAGCTGACCGTGCCGCAGGCCGCCTTCCTGTCCACCGTGGTCAACAACCCCACCGCGTACGACCCCGACGACGACGACAACCGCGAGCGGATCCTGGAGCGCTACCGCTACGTGATCCAGTCGATGTTCGAGATGGGCACCCTGACCGAGGCGGAGGCGCTGAAGTACCGCGCGAAGCTGCCGAAGTTCCCCGAGCGGGAGCGGAGCAACCGCCTCGGCGGGCCCAAGGGGTTCCTGCTCAAGATGGTCGAGCGCGAGCTGTCCAAGGCCGGGTTCGAGTCCTCGCAGATCAACGGTGGGGGCCTGAAGGTGACCACCACCTTTGATCGTGACGCACAGGACGCCGCGGTCGCCGCCGCCCAGAAGTACACCCGCGAGTCGGCTGGCCACGCCGACCGGAAGACGTCGAGCCTGCACGCGGCGGTGGCCTCGGTCGACGTCGACAGCGGGGAGGTCCTGGCCCTCTACGGCGGCCCGGACTACGTCAAGAGCTCGCGCAACTGGGCCACCACCCCCCGCCCGACCGCGTCGACCTTCAAGACGTACGCGCTGGCGGCCGCGCTGGAGGACGGCTACAGCCTGTACTCCAGGTTCAACGGCAACACCTTCACCCCGCCCGGGGACAGCACGCCGGTGCGCAACGAGTTCCGCAACCAGTACGGTCCGGCGGTCTCGTTGCTCCGCGGCACCCAGGACTCCATCAACACGGTCTTCGTCGATCTCGTCACCGAGATGGAGAACGGGGCCAAGAAGACGATGAAGATGGCCGAGGCGCTCGGCGCCCCCGAGGGCGCCGGCTGGGACGACAACTCGCGGCTGCCGCTCGGGACCGCTGAGGTCAGCCCGCTCGCCCAGGCCAGCGCGTACGCGACCTTCGCCAACGACGGCGTACGGGTGCCCGAGCACGTGGTCAAGGAGGTCCGGGGGCCGGACGGCTCGGTGCTCTACAAGGCGAAGCCGGAGGAGAAGCGCGCGGTCAGCGAGGAGATCGCCGCCGACGTGAACTTCGCGCTGACCAGCACCGTCGACGAGGGTACGGGCCGCGCTGCGGGCAACCTCGGCCGCCCGGCGGCGGGCAAGACCGGCACCAAGGACCGCGAGGACGACATCGTCTCGGCCTGGTTCGTCGGTTACACCAAGCAGATCTCGACCGCGGTGATGTACGTCGCCGGCGACGAGGGCACGGCCGACCTGGACCCGTACGCGAGCCCGGGTGACCGGACCTTCTTCGGCAGCCGCTACCCGGCCCTGACCTGGGCGGACTACATGGCGGTGGCGACCGACGGCCAGCCGGTCGAGGACTTCGGCGGGCCGGCGTACGTGAACCGGGACAAGTACTCCGAGCCGACCCTGCGGCCGCAGCCGACCCAGACCCGGCCCCCCACCCAGGCGCCGACCCGGGACGCGACGCCGACGGAGGAGCCCGAGCCGGAGCCGACCGAGAGCTCGTCGGAACCGGAGCCCGAGCCGGAGCCGAGTGCGACCAGGACGACGGCGGCCCCCGAGCCGAAGCCCACCGCCGAGCCGTCCACCCAGGAGCCCACCCAGGAGCCGTCCCGGCCGGCCC
>CAXTVE010000087.1:0-10336 GCA_964247485.1 uncultured Propionibacteriaceae bacterium | reverse complement strand
GATGCTCGGTCGCCCGCACCAGGACCTCGACTTCGCCACCTCGGCGCCGCCTGGGGCTGGGTGGCCGGAGCCTCGATGATCGCCATGACCACTACCTCAGATGACGGCCGCGGCCAGCTTGGACAGGGGCTCGGAGAGCGCATCCACCGCATTCGAGAGCTGCCGCACCTCGGCATCGCTGAGCTCGTCGTAGGACACGAAACCGTCGCCGGAGCGAGCCGCGTCCAGCAGGTCCTGCAGGGCCACGAACTTGCTGTCGATCTGGGTGTCCAGCTCCGCGTCCTTCGTGGCCAGGATCGGCCGCAGCCCGTCGAAGGCGACGCGGGCGCCGTCGACGTTGGCCTGGAAGTCCCACAGGTCGGTGCGCGACCAGTACTCCTCCTCGCCGGTCACCTTGCCGGTCGCCACCTCGTCGAGCAGGCCGCGGGAGCCGTTGGCGATCTGGTCGGTGGTGAAGGTCAGGTCGCGGGTCTGGTCGTAGAGGGTGTTGGTGTTCGTCAGCAGGTCGTCGGCGTACTTGGCCCGGTCCCGCGTGCTCAGCGGCCGGTAGCCCTTGGCCCGGGCGGGCCACAGGTCCTTCTCGATCCGGTGCCAGCCGGTGAACTCCTGGCCGGGCTCGAGATCGGCCTCCCGGATGTCCATCTTGGGATCGAGGTCGCCGAAGGACTCGGCGACCGGCTCGATGCGCTCCCAGTGCACGCGGGCCGGCGCGTAGAGAGCGCGGGCCTCGTCGTCCTTGCCGGCCTTGTAGAGGTCGACGAAGGTCGTCGTCTTGGTGACCAGCTGCTCGGTCTGGTCCTTGATGTAGGCGGAGTAGGAGAGGTTGGCCTGCTCGACCAGCTCAGCATCGTTACCGCTCGGCGCGTTGTCCTCCTCGGAGCTGGTGACCGAGAACGCGCCGCGGATGCCCTCGCCGACCATGCCGGGCTTGCAGGCGGTGAAGTAGGAGCCGGGGCTCGTCCGCAGCACGAGGTCCCGGGACAGGCCGGGGCCGATGTTCTCGATCTCGCCGATGATCCGCAGCCCGTCCTCGGCCAGCAGGTAGAACTCGGTCACCTTGCTGCCGCCGTTGGTCACCGAGAAGGTCAGGTTGCCCGACGGGGCGGTGGCCGCCGACACGGCGCACTCGGTGTCGGTGGCCCGCACCGTGAGCGCGCGGGGGTCGGACACCGCGGAGTCGTCCCCACCGGCGGGCGCATTGTCGGTGCAGGCCGCCAGGATGGGCAGCGTGAGGACCAGGCCGGCCGCGGCGAGGGTGCCGGGGCGCGTCAGGCGGGTCATGGGTGAGTCAGTTCCTTCCAGCGGAGACGGGTGCGGCCGGGGCCGGCGGGGCGGCTGCCGGGGCGAGCGGGCGCCGCCGGATGGTGCGGAGGAACAGCGCCATGGTGGGGGTCGCGTACGCGAGCCAGGCGACGGCCTCGAGCTTGGTGGTGGCGGGCGAGAAGTTGAAGATGCCCTTGAGCAGGGTGCCGTACCAGGAGTCCGGCCGGATGATGTGCGAGACGTCGAAGGCCAGGTCGTAGAGGCCGGGCAGGAAGCGGGCCTCCTGCAGGTCGTGCACCCCGTACGCGAGGACGCCCGCCGCGACGACGATCAAGAAGGCCCCGGTCCAGGTGAAGAACCTGGTCAGGTTGATCTTGAGCGCGCCTCGGTAGATCAGGTAGCCGAGCAGGACGGCCACGGCCAGGCCCAGCCCCGCGCCGAGCAGCGGTGCGGTGGTGGTGCCGGACGCCTTGGTCGCGGCCCACAGGAACAGGGCGGTCTCCAGTCCCTCGCGGCCGACGGCCAGCATGGCCACGACCACGAGCGACCAGGGCTTGGCCTCCGCCGCGTCGTCGATCTGCGACCGCAGCCGGCCGGACAGCGACCGCGCAGCCGTGGCCATCCAGAAGATCATCCAGGTGACGAAGCCGACGGCCACGATGGAGAGCAGGCCGCCGATCAGCTCCTGGGCCTCGAAGGTCAGCCCTTTGGGCCCGAAGGTGAGCACCGCGCCGAACACCAGCGAGACCGCGACGGCGATGCCCACCCCGAGCCAGATCCGGGGCAGCAGGTGCCGGCGATCGGATTTGACCAGGTAGGCGATCAGGATGCTGACCACCAGCGCGGCCTCAAGCCCCTCGCGCAGGCCGATCAGGAAGTTGGCGAGCATGTCTCCTTCTTCCCGGCCAGTCCGTTCGTGGGTCAGCAGCCCACGAGGTGAGCCTGTCCTAAGTTATGCCAGCCTCAGTTGACTGGCAAGCCAATGTGAGGAGCGGCTCACCGGGCGGGCGATACTGCCGGGTCCCGGCCTGCGGCACAATGCCTGTCACGAGCAGGGAGGGCTATGACCGAGCCGAGCGACTTCGATCCTTACCCGTCAGGCCTGCCGGTGCCGGACCGACCGCCTCGGCTGCCGGCCCCCGGCCACCTGGTCGGGCGGGCGCAGGGCGTCCAGCTGCGGACCGAGTCCGACCCGTACGTCGCCGACCGGCTCATCACCGTCCTGGGGTTCCGGCTCCAGGTACCGGACCGTCCGCAGCCGGTCGAGGTCGAGCTGCGGGGCCGAAGTCTGACCGGCGCCGTGCGCGACGGCGACTGGGTCGAGGTGCCCGAAAAGCCGGCGGCGACCGGGATCTACTCCGTCGACACGGTGGCCAACCTGAGCACGGGCGTCCCGGTCACCGTCGCCGGTCCCACCGCGTCGGCCGGCCGAACCGTGTTCGCGGTGCTCTTCGTCATCATCTTCCTGGTGATTCTCGGCATTGTCATCGCCGGCTTCATCGGCTTCTTCGCGTCCTACTAGGCAAGCCGGGTGCGGCCGATGGTCAGCCGTTCAGGGCGCGACGGCGGAGCAGCTCGCTCTTGGCGTACTTGCCGATCTGGGCGGTGGCGTAGCCGTCCATCACCGCGCCGATCCCGCCGCCGAGCAGCGGGACCCGCTTGGTCACCACCAGCGCCATGTTGCGGCCGCCGACCCGGGAGGCCAGCCCGCCGGTGACCTCCTCGGCCACCACGCGGTCCAGCGCGGGGTCGAACACGGGGGCGGTCGCCACGGTCATCGGCGAGGTGGGCAGTGTGCCCTCGACGATCCGCTTGGCGATCTCCTCCCCGCCCAGCAGACACATCACCAGGGCGGTGCGGACCCGGAGGTCGTCGACGTCGTAGCCGCGCAGGTGCGCGATGGCGGCGACCATCCGCACCTGCAGCACCGACACCCCGGCGAGGTTGGCCGGCACGGCGATCGGCAGCGCGGCGATGCCGCCCAGGTTGGTGACGAAGCCCTGCGCCGAGGCGAGCCGGACGTGCACGTCGATCAGCGAGTCGATCGCCGCGTCCACGTCGCCGCCGAGTCGCTGCAGGTGCTTGGCCGCGGTGGCCTTGACCCCGGGCAGCCGGCCGTAGCCGTCGATCGCGAGCTCCAGCACCCGGCGCAGCGCGCCGCCGGCGAGATGCGGGGTCACGAGGGTGCTGGCCACCGGACCGATCCCGCGTACGAGGATCCGGCCCACGTCCTGCGCTGACGGCATGGGAGCGCCTCCTCAAGCCTCGCGGCGCACCGGTCGCACGCCTGCGCCCAGCGTACGTGGACGTCGGGCACGCCGGGTCGGGCGTCACCCGGGTCCGACCCTGAGGGCACCATGGAGGTCATGCCGTCGCCGTTCGGACCGCCCGCCGGCTGGCGGGAGGACGACCTGATCGGGGTGTCGCGGGAGTTCGACACGGACCTGACCCTGGCCGCTTACGCCGCCGGGGTGTTCCCGATGCCGGCGCCGCCCCGGCTGATGGGGTGGTACTCCCCGCTGCGCCGCGGCATCCTGCCCCTGGATGGCCTCAAGGTCAGCCGGTCGCTGCGCAAGATGGTCAACCGCTACCAGGTCCGCACCGACACGGCGTTCGCGGCGGGGCGCGCCGGGGGCGCCGCCCGCCGCCGGCCGACCGGCTGGAGCGCCCGGCGGATCCGCCGGGTCTACACCGAGCTGCACGAGCGTGGGGTCGTGCACTCCGTCGAGGCCTGGACTCCCGACGGCGAGCTGGCGGGGGGCCTCTACGGCGTCAGCCTGGGCGGGCTGTTCGCGGGGGAGTCGATGTTCCACCGGCCCGATCTCGGCCGGGACGCCTCGAAGGTGGCCCTGGTCGGGCTCGTTGAGTTCCTGACCTCCGCCGGCGGCCCGGCGGACCGGCTGATCGACGTGCAGTGGGTGACACCGCACCTGGCCTCGCTCGGCGTGGTCGAGGTGCCGCGCGCGGAGTACCTGCTCCGACTCGACGCAGCACTGCGGGCTCCCTCGCCGCACTGGCCCAGTCACTAGGATCGATGCCGTGCCCGAGATGCCGGAGGTGGAGTCGCTCGCCCGGTTCCTGACCGAGCGCTGCGTGGGGCACGTGATCGCCCAGATCGAGCTGACCGCCTTCAGCGCGCTGAAGACGTACGCGCCCCCGCTGAGCGCGCTGCACGGGCTGACGGTCGGCTCGGTGACCCGGCGCGGCAAGTTCCTCGACCTGGAGGCGGACGGACTGCACCTCGTCTTCCACCTGGCCCGCGCCGGCTGGCTGCGCTGGAAGGAGGTGCAGCCGACGACACCGGCCAAGCCGGGCAAGGGCCCGCTGGCCCTCCGCGTCCACCTGGAGAACGAGTCGGGCTTCGACCTGACCGAGGCCGGCACCCAGCGCAAGCTCGCCATCTATGTGGTGGACGACCCGCAGGCGATCCCGATGGTGGCCACGCTGGGGCCGGACCCGCTCGCCGAGGACTTCGACGAGGCGGCCCTGGCCGCGATCCTGGGCACGGCCGGGCGGTCGCAGCTCAAGGGGGTGCTCAAGGACCAGCGCACGATCGCCGGGATCGGCAACGCGTACTCCGACGAGATCCTGCACGCGGCCAGGCTCAGCCCGTTCAAGCCGGCGAACTCGCTGACGCCGGAGGAGCTGACCGGCCTTTACGCGGCGATGCGCAGGGAGCTCACCGGCGCGATCGGCCGGGCCGAGGGGCTGGCGGCCAAGGACCTGAAGGGCGAGAAGAAGTCGGGCCTGCGGGTGCACGGCCGCAAGGGCGAGACCTGCGCGGTGTGTGGCGACACCATCGCCGAGGTGTCCTTCGCCGACTCCTCGCTGCAGTACTGCCCGACCTGCCAGACCGGCGGCAAGAAGCTGGCCGACCGGCGGCTGTCCCGACTGCTGAAGTAGGCCTGGCCTTCTCGCCTGGACGTCAGCACGACGAACCAACTGCGCGCAGAAGGTGGGTCTGATGACGATGTCACCCACCATCTGCGCGAGTTGGTGGGTGACCGGCACCCAGACCTGCAGGCGTTCGTAGGCTAGAGCCGTGTTCGACACCTCTGTGCCCTCGGTGGCGCCGCCCGACGTGGCCGACCTCCGGGCCGACGGCTGGACGCTGCTCGACGTCCGCACCGACAGTGAGTACGCCGAGGCCCGCATCGCCGGGGCGGTGCACATCCCGATGGACCAGCTGACCGGCCGGCTGGACGAGCTCGGCGACCGGGTGGTCGCCGTCTGCGCCGTCGGCGGGCGGTCGGCCCGAGTGACGGAGTACCTCAACGCCCAGGGCTACACGGCGGTCAACCTCGACGGCGGCATCCAGGCCTGGGCCGATGCCGGGCTGCCCATCGAGACGTAGCCTGCCCGACGTATCACCACCCCCCGCTTACCCTCCGACCAGTCGGTGCAGAGGAGAGGGACCGTGACCACAGCACAGCGGATCTTCCAGCCCGGCGTGCAGAGCGACGACGAGCTCCAGCAGGTGCTCGGCCTGCTCGACATGCAGGACGCCGCCCCGTCCATCCGCCGCCTGCGGGACTGGGCCATGACGGCCGCGCGGCCGCAGCCGGGCGAGACGGTGGTGGACGTCGGCAGCGGGACCGGCACCGTTGCCCGGGCGCTGGCGGAGCAGGTGGGGCCGGCTGGCCACGTGCTCGGGATCGAGCCCAACCCCCGGCTGCGCGAGGTCGCACTGACCCGGGCGGCGGGGACCGGGGCGGACTTCGTCGACGGCCTGGCGGCGTCCTTGCCGGTGGCGGACGGCAGTGTGGACCTGCTCTGGTGTGAGCGGGTGCTGCAGCACGTGGCCGAACCGCAGGCGGCCGTGGACGAGTTCGCCCGGGTGCTGCGGCCCGGCGGCCGTGCGGTGGTGCTGGACTCCGACCACGCCACCCGGGTCACCTCCACCCTGGAGACCGACGTCGCGGCGAGGTTCTCGGCCGCGTTCATGGCCCAGGTGGCCAACCCCCGGGCGGCGATGCTCATCCCGGAGCAGGCGCTGCGCGCCGGCCTCACCGTCGACCCTGACATCGGGTCCTCGGCGCTGATCCTGTCCTCGAGGATGTTGCTGAACAGCCCCTTCGTCGCCGACAACGCGCGCGAGGCGGTGGAGCAGGGCCTGGTCACCCAGGACGTGGCCGACGAGTCGGTCCGCGCCCTGCGCGCGGCCGCCGAGGCCGGACACGCGATGGGGGCCGTCACGGTGTTCGGCTTCGTCCTCCGCCGACCGGTCACGGGCGAGTAACCCCAGGGCCGGCGCCGGCGTACGCGGCGTAACGGTCCTGGCACGGGCATCGACGCGACGGCCCGGTCGCGGTTAGCGTTCCGACTGTGGCCCGGTGCGGCCACCCGAAGGAGTCCTCATGCCCGGCAGCCGGGGGGTTGCGATCCTGGTCAGCGCCCTCGCGCTGGTCACCACGCTGACGTCCGGCTGCGAGCTGGTCGCTACCGGTGGGGCGGGCGCGGGCGTGGCGCCCTCCGCCGGGCCCGTGGCCAGCGCTCCGGCCGCGAAGCCGACCAGGGCGGCCACCCCGAAGCCGAGCGCAACCCCGTCCGCCAAGCCCAAACCGACACCCACCCCGACCCCGACCGCCAGGCCGGCTGCGCTGCTGGCCCCGGGCGACACCGGCGAGCAGGTCCGCGAGCTGCAGCACCGGCTGCGCCAGCTGGAGTGGTACGCCGGTCCCATCACCGGCGACTACGCGGGCCGCACCACCAACGCCGTCCGCGGCTTCCAGGGCAAGCGGAAGATCGCCGTCACCGGGTCGGTCGACCAGCGCACCTGGTCCACGCTGGTCGCGATGACGCGTACGCCCACCCGCGACGAACGGCACAACGTCCTGCGCGCGGGGCCGGCGATCTACCAGGCGGGGTCCAGCGGGGTCGAGGTCCGTCGCCTGCAGGCCCGGCTCAAGCAGATCGGCTGGTACTCCGGCTCGGTCACCGGGACCTACGGGCCGGTCACCACCCAGGCCGTCCGCGGGTTCCAGGCCAAGCGGCAGATCCCGGTCACCGGGGCCGTCGACCGGCGGACCCTGGACCGGCTGCGGGCGATGACGCGGACCCCCAGCGAGGCCGAGCTCTACAACCGGGTGCCGACCGGATCGGCGGCCGGGCTCGACCCACGCTGCCTGACAGGCCGGGCGATCTGCGTCAGCAAGCGGACCAACTCCCTGGTCTGGGTGGTCGACGGCCAGGCCCGGCTGCGGATGGACGTGCGCTTCGGGTCCACCCGTACGCCCACCCGCGAGGGCTCGTTCCGGGTGGGCTGGAAGTCGCGGCACCACTTCTCCTCGCTCTACGACACCTCGATGCCGTACGCGATGTTCTTCAGTGGCGGGCAGGCGGTGCACTACTCGCCGGACTTCGCCGCCCGCGGCTATCGCGGCGCCTCCCACGGCTGCGTCAACGTCCGCAACCTCGGCGGCATCCAGGCCCTGTTCGCCACCGTCCGCGTGGGCGACAAGGTGGTCGTCTCCGGCTGACCCCCCGCGCACAGCACAGGTTGCGAGCACTCTGCACAGGTTGCAACCTGTGCACAGGGTCGGAAACCTATGCCTGCATAGGTTTCCGACGCACCGTTCAGGCGCGGGCGGTCAGCACCAGCGGACCATCCGGGGTGATGGCGATGGTGTGCTCGCAGTGCGCCCCGCGGGAGCCGTCGCGGCTGCGCAGCGTCCAGCCGTCGGGGTCGGTGAAGATCTTGTCGGTGCTGCCCAGGAACCACGGCTCGATGGCGATCACCAGCCCGGGCTTCAGCGGCAGGCCGCGGCCCCGGCGGCCGTTGTTGGGCACGTGCGGGTCGCCGTGCATCGTCCGGCCGACCCCGTGCCCGCCGAACTCGGTGTTGATCTTGTAGCCGGCTTGGCTGGCCACCCGGGCGATGGCGAAGGAGATGTCGCCGATCTTGTTGCCCACCCGGGCGGCGTCGATGCCCGCCACCAGCGCCTCCTCGGCGGTGGCGATCAGCGTCAGGTCGCTCTCGCGCGCCTCCCCGACCACCACCGAGACGGCGGAGTCGGACACCCAGCCATCCACCGCGGCGGCGAAGTCCAGGCTGAGCAGGTCGCCGTCGGCGAGCTCGTAGTCGAACGGCAGCCCGTGCAGCACCGCGTCGTTGACCGAGGTGCACAGCACCTTCCCGAACGGGCTCGCCCCGAACGACGGGTGGTAGTCGATGTAGCACGACTCGGCCCCGCGGTCGGAGATCATCTTGTGCGCCAGCTCGTCCAGCTCGAGCAGGTTGACCCCGACGTCGGCGGCCGCGGTCAACGCCGTCAGCACCTCGGCGATGAACCGTCCGGCCGGGCGCATCTGCTCGATCTCGGCGGGGGAGCGGTACTCGATCACGCGAGCGATTCTGCCCTACCGTGCCAATGTGCCTGCTGCCCCGAGCCGCTGCGGACCGGAGGCTGTCGGCGCGCGGGTCGGCGGCCCGGTTCAGTGCGGCCGGATCCGCTCCAGGAACTCGCGCACCACCGGCGCGATCTCGTCGAGGTGGGTCTCCAGGGCCCAGTGCCCGGCGTCGGGGAACACGTGCAGCTCGGCGTCGGGCAGGTCCCGGAGATAGGCGCGTCCAGCGGCCTCGGGCATGTAGCCGTCCTGCGGTCCCCAGACGACCAGCGTCGGCGGTCGGTGCTCGCGGAGGTAGGCCTGCTGACGGTCGAACCACGGCACGGTGCTGCCCTGGTCGGCGAGCAGGTCGACCACGTGCTGCCGCCGCTCCTCGGCGCCCAGCTGGGCCCACGACAGCCGCCACAGGTCGGGCGGCATCCGCGCGGCCACGTCTTGGCCGACCTCGCCGAGGAACTCCCGGCGGAACCCGTCCTCGCTCACCGCCCCGGCGATCTCCGCCCGCCCCTCGGGGGTGGGGTTCGCCCAGAACCCCTTCAGCGGGGCGTACTTCGGCCCGTGCTCGTCCGGGTAGATGTCGCCGTTCTGGATGATGAGCCCGACCACCCGCTCCGGCGCGCTCATCGCCAGCCGCAGCCCGAACTGCGAGCCGTAGTCGTGGCACCACACCACGTAGCGCTCGAGACCGAGCCGGCGTACGAAGCTCTGCAGGAACTCGGCGTGGGCGTCGAAGGTGTACGCGTACGCCGAGCGATCGGGCCTCGCGCTGTAGCCGAAGCCCGGGTAGTCGGGCGCGACCAGCCGCCAGCGGTCGGCCAGCCGGGGCATCAGCGCCCGGAACTGGTAGGACGAGCACGGGTAGCCGTGGGGCAGGACGACGACCGGGTGCTCCGGGGCCCCCGCTGCCCGGTAGAAGACGTCGATCCCCTCGACGTCGATGCGGTGGTGGGTGACGGCATCTCGCGCCGCGGTGGGGGGCACGGCCGCCATCGTAGAGCGAACGGTCCGCGATGCCCTACCGTGCCGAGGGTGACTGAGCCCCGCAGCCGCTACGGACCGGAGGTCATCGACGAGCGCTTCGGCGGTCCCGACCTCGACCGGGGCGTGTGGACCAGCGCCTACCTGCCGGCCTGGAGCTCGTCCGCCGAGGCGGCGGCCGCCTACGCGCTCAGCCCGGACGGCCTGCGGCTGAGCCTGCCGCCCGACCACCCGCCGTGGTGCCCCGACCGGCACGCCCCACCGCTGCGTGTCTCCGGGGTGCAGACCGGCAACTGGTCCGGCCCGGTCGGCGGCACGCGCGGCCAGCAGCCCTTCGCCGAGGGGCTGACCGTCCGTGAGCACCAGCCGGCGCACTGGGGCTACACGCCGCACTTCGGCCGGCTCGAGGTCGAGCTGAGCGCGAGGATCGGGCCGCGGTCGATGTTCTCGGCCTGGCTGGTCGGGCTCGAGGTGGAGAGCCCGGACCAGTGCGGCGAGATCTGCGTGGTCGAGGTGTTCGGCGACACGGGGCGGGACGGGCAGGCCGGGCTCGGCTGTGGGATCACGCCGATCCGCGACCCCGGGCTGCGCCCGGAGTTCGCCGCGGACCCGCGGCCGCTCGACGTCTCCCGACCGCATGCGTACGCCGTGGACTGGCGGCCCGGGCGGGTGGAGTTCTTCCTCGACGGCGAGCTGGTCCGGACGTGCGCCCAGGCGCCCGACTACCCCATGCAGCTGGAGCTCGGGC
>CAXTVE010000086.1:0-10465 GCA_964247485.1 uncultured Propionibacteriaceae bacterium | reverse complement strand
CCCTCCCACTTGCCCCAGCGTTCCTTGTCCGCGGCGGCCAGCTCTCCGATCCCGCGGATGAAGGCGGCCGCGACAATGCCCGCCACCACCCGGTCCCCCACCCGTTCGATCCGGCCGACCAGGGGGTCGAACTCCCGCGCCTCGACACGAACGACCACCCCGGAGGCGTCCAGCAGGTCGAAGACCCGGCGCACCTTGTCCGGCAGGTCGACCGCCAGGGCGGCGGCGTCCTGGCCGGACGCCATCAGCTGCCGCATCAGGGCGTCCGGGGTGAACCGGTCGAGCATCAGCTTGCGGGCGTACGGGCCGAGGAACTCGCCGAGGTTGAAGTCCGGGTCCAGGCGTACGCCCATGCCCTCGATCATCAGGAAGAACTTCAGCAGCGAGGCGACCTGCTGCGGGAGCTGGAGCCGGTGCTTGCGCAGCAGGGCGAGCAGGGCGGACGCCAGCTTGGCGACGTTGACCTCGCCCAGCCGCCGGCCCCGGTAGAGCGAGGTGAACACCAGCAGGTCGGAGCGGAACTGCTCCCGGTCGACGGGCCGCTTGACCACCGAGAGGTCCAGCAGCGCCTTGGCCAGCCGCTCGACGTCGTGGCTGGTGAGGGCGGCGAGCAGTGCGGCGAGCTGGTGCCGCAGGGAGTCGTCGACCTCCCCGACCATGCCGAAGTCGATCAGCCCGATGCGACCGTCCGGCTCGATGAACAGGTTGCCGGGGTGCGGGTCGGCGTGGAAGAAGCCGTGCTCGAAGACCATGGTGACCGCGACCCGGGCGGCCCGGGTCGCCAGGTTCCGCCGGTTGACCCGGGCGCGCTTCAGGCCCTCGGTGTCGTTCACCTTGATGCCCTGCATCCGCTCCAGGGTGAGCACCCGGGACGTCGTGGTGGCCCAGTACACCTGCGGGACGTGCACGTCGCGACTCTCGGCGAAGTCGGCGGCGAAGCGCTCGGCGTTGCGCGCCTCCGTCAGGTAGTCGAGCTCGCGGCGCAGCGTGACCGCGAACTCCGCCACGAGCCCGGGCAGGTTGTAGTTGGCGGCCGCCGTCCACCGCCGGCTGGCCCGGTTCGCCAGGTTCTGCAGGATGTCGAGGTCGGTCTCGATCAGCGCGTGGATGTCGGGGCGCCGGACCTTGACCACCACCTCGCTGCCGTCCTGCAGGGTGGCCAGATGGGCCTGCCCGATGGATGCGCAGGCGAGCGGGACGACCTCGAAGCTGGCGAAGACCTCCTCCGGCGGCGCCCCGAGCTCCTGCTCGATCAGGGTCCGGACGGTGGGCAGGGGGATGGCCGGCGCATGGTCCTGCAGCCGGGCCAACTCCTGCAGGTACGCGGCCGGCACGATGTCGGACCGGGTCGAGAGCAGCTGGCCGAGCTTGATGAACGTCGGACCGAGCTCCTCCAGGGCCCGGCGCAGGTGCTCGGGGGTGGAGTACGGCTGCGCGCGCCGCTCCTGGCCGTGGGAACCGTGCCGGACCGGGATCCACCGGGCCAGTCCGGTCACGCCGACCAGGAAGCCCAACCCGTGGCGCGTCAGGACCTCCGCGATCTGCCGGTAGCGGGCGATCTGATTTCTCACGTCGGTGTCATGCCCACCATGCGGTCGGCGGCGGCGCCGTTGGTTCGATGCGACCCGGTGTCACGTATCCCTCCCCGGCCGGCGCCATACCGGCTCCGGGTCCGGCTTCCCAGTCTGACACCGCCGGGGACCGGCCGTGCCGCAACGCCTCGGTGGAGGTCAGCCCAGGGGCGGAGGGGTGCGGGATCCGGCGCGGGTCCCCAACGGGTAGAACGGGTCGTGAACCCTTCCCGCGGACCAGCAAGGAGCTTTCCCATGCGCGGCGTCTTCCTGCCCGGCAACTCCACCACCGAGATCCGTCGCCGGCCCGACCCGGAGCCCGGACCCGGGCAGGTGCTGCTGGCCATGCGGGCCTCCACCATCTGCGGCTCGGACATCCGCGCCATCTACCGCGAGCACGTCCAGGGCGACCCGGCCGAGATGTACCAGGGCGTCGTCGCCGGGCACGAGCCGGCCGGCGAGGTCGTCGCCGTCGGCCCGGACCCGGTCCGGCTGCAGGTCGGCGACCGGGTCTGCGTCTACCACATCAGCGGCTGCGGCCAGTGCGACGACTGTGTGCGGGGCTACCAGATCAGCTGCTCCGCGCCCCAGCGCGCCGCGTACGGGTGGCAGCGCGACGGCGGGCACGCCGACCTGATCCTGGCCGAGGAGCGGGACTGCATCGTGCTGCCCGACTTCGCCACGTTCCTCGACGGCGCCTGCGTGGCGTGCGGCTTCGGCACGGCGTACGAGGGTCTGCTCCGCGCCCAGGTCAGCGGGCGCGACGCCCTCGCGGTGGTCGGCCTCGGACCCGTCGGCCTGGCCGCCGGGCTGCTGGGCGGCAAGCTCGGTGCCGTCCCCCGGGTCGGCCTGGACCCCAGCCCGGAGCGCCGGGACCTGGCCGTACGCCTCGGTGCGGTCGACGCCGCCTATCCCCCCGACGAGGTGGACGCCGCCCGGGCCGCCGTGGACGGCGGCGCCCACGTGGCCATCGACTGCTCGGGCAGCGAACCCGGCCGCGGCACGGCGATCGCCCTGGTCCGGGAGCGCGGTCGGGTCATCCTGGTCGGCGAGGGCAACGGCTTGACCGTGCCCGAGGTCAGCCCCACGCTGATCCACCCGTCGATCACCATCCTGGGGTCCTGGGTCACCAGCCTGGAGCACATGCGCGAGCTGGTCGCCCGCCTGCCGGTCTGGGACCTGCACCCGGAGGTCATCGTCTCCGACACCTTCCCGCTCGCCGAGGCCGAGGCGGCGTACGCACTGGCCGACGCCGGCCGCTCCGGCAAGATCGCCCTGGTGCCCTGAGGCCTACGCCACCGGGTCTCGGAGGACCAGCGATGCCACTGCCGCCGGTCAGCCCTCCAGCCGGGCGGCCACGTCGGCCGGGAAGCCACCGGTGGCGATCGGGCCCCACCGGGTCGGGGTGATCCGGATCAGCGACTTGTCCTGGATGCGCATGGCCTCCCGGTACTCGTCCCAGTCGGGGTGCTCGCCGGCGATGCAGCGGAAGTACTCGACGAGGCCGTCGGCGGCCTCCGGCATGTGCAGCACCTCGGCGTCGCCGTCGACCTGCACCCAGGGGCCGTCCCAGTCGTCGGAGAGAACCAGCACCGATACCTGGGGGTCCCGCTCGGCGTTCCGGGTCTTCGCCCGGGCGGGATAGGTCGAGATCACGAGCCGGCCCGCGGGGTCCACCCCACCGGACACCGGCGAGATCTGCGGGCGGCCGTCACGGCGCGCGGTCGACAGCAGCAGCCGATGCCGGGGACGGACGAAGTCGAGGAGCTCATGCAGCTCGACAGGAGTGCTGGTCGCGATCGATCGGGCCATGGTGTGACCTTAGGATGCGAGCTCCGCCTCGCGGTGAGCCGTGCCTGGCCCGACCCGCGAGCGGCCACCACAATTGCCCCATGACAACGACGTTCACCACGACCTCGGTGCCTTCGACGGTCGATGCGACCCCGCTCACGGTCTACGCGTGGCCGCCGCCGGACGAACCCCGCGGTGTGGTCCAGATCGCGCACGGGGTGGCTGAGCACGCCAGGCGCTACGACCGGCTGGCCCGGGCCCTCACCGCGGCGGGCTACGCCGTGAGTTCCCACGACCACCGCGGGCACGGCGCCTCGGTCAGCGCCGAGGTGGCGCTGGGCGGCTTCGGCGCGGCGGGCTGGAGCGGCCTGGTGGCCGACCTCGTCGCGCTCGGCGAGCAGCTGCGGACCGACCGGCCGGGCCTCCCGCTGTTCCTGCTGGGCCACTCCATGGGGTCGTTCGCTCTTCAGCAGGCCATCCTCGACCACTCCGACCTCTACGCCGGGGTGGTCCTGTCCGGGTCGACGGCCCTCGACCTGCTGGCGGCCGGGATGGCCGCGTCGGGTGAGTCCAGCGGCGATCTCAGCGCGTTCAACGCCGGCTTCGAGCACCGGACCGGTTACGAGTGGCTCAGCCGGGACGAGGCCGAGGTCGACAAGTACGTTGCCGACCCGCTGAGCGGGTACACCCTCGACGCGGCCACCATCCCTGCGCTGTTCGGCGCCGGGGCCCGGCTGGCCGACCCGGAGGCCCTCGCCGGCATCCGCTCCGACCTGCCGATCCTCCTGGTGTCCGGCGACGCCGACCCCCTCGCCGGCGGCGGCCAGCTCGTCGAGGTCCTCGGTCAGCGCTACCGGGCGGCGGGCGTCATCGACGTGTCGGTCCACCTGTTCCCCGGCGCGCGCCACGAGATCTTCAACGAGACCAACCGGAACGAGGTCACGGACCACGTGATCGACTGGCTGGGCCGGCACACCCCGGACGCAGTTCCCGCCAGCAGCACCTAGGGCAGCCGGGTCGCCATTGCCCCAGGGTGTGCGGCGCCACCCACCTGCGGCCCGGGCGAGCCGGTCATCGCAGCACCGTCGGCAGCACCGGGAACCCGTTGAAGCCGACGGTGGACAAGGCCGTCGTGTAGGCCCCGGCCGCCTCGAACGTGATCCGGTCGCCCTCGGCCAGATCCACGGGGAGTAGCACCGGCCGGTGGGCGTAGAGCACGTCGAGACTGTCGCAGGTCGGCCCGGCGAGCGCGGTGGGAACGGTCGGGCAGGCGTCCCGACTGGTGCTGATCCGATAGCGGATCTCCTCCCCCAGCGCCTCCATCAGGCCGGAGAAGAGCCCGACGTCCAGGGTCACCCAGCGCCGCCCGTGCCGGGTGGTCACCGCGATGACTTCGGCGACGAGCCGGCCGGCGTCGCCGACCACGCCGCGGCCCGGCTCGAGCACCAGATCGGGACGGTCGGACCCGAAGTGGCGCCGTACGGCCTGCAGGATCGTGTCGACGTACGTGGCCAGGGGCGGGCACCGGCCCTCGTGCCGGGCCGGGAACCCGCCTCCGAGATCGAGCAGCCGTGGCTCGAGGCCCCGGGCCCGGGCCGCGTCGAACACCCGGGACGCCGCGGCGATCGGAGGTTCCCACCGGCGAGGGTCGCGCTGCTGCGAACCCACGTGGAAGGCGATGCCGGCCGCGTCCAGGCCGAGGGCGTCGGTCCGGACCAGGAGCTCCAGCAGATCCCGCTCCGGCCGGCCGAACTTGACCGCCAGCGGGTGGTCGGACCCGGCCCCGCTGGTGGCCAACCGGACCAGCACCGATGCCCCCGGGGCCGCGTCCGCAAGCTTGTCCAGCTCACTCGTCGAGTCGGCAACGAACCGGCGCACCCCGACGGCGTACGCGTCGCCGATGTCGCTTCGCCGCTTGACCGGGTTGGAGAAGATCAGGTCGTCGGCCGCGGCCCCGGCGGCGAGGCAGAGCTCGATCTCGCCGGCGCTGGCCACGTCGAACCGGCCGCCGGCCTGCACGAGGGCCGCCAGCAGGACCGGGTGCGGGTTCGCCTTGACCGCATAGTGCACCGCCGCGGGGCCGAAGGCGTCCCGTAGACGGGCGTAGCGGGATACGGCGTCGGGCACGTCGAGCTCCAGGTAGGGCGTGGCCGACGGCCGGGAGCGGCCCGCGTCCGGGGCCGCCGGCCCAACCAGGGTCGTCGTCATGGCGACCAGGAGCGGCCCCGGCCTTCGCCGATACCCCGGAGACCAGAATGGCCTCGGACGGCCTGGGCTACCCGAGGTCGAGGGTCTCGCGCAGCCGCCGAGCGCGTCGCGCCCGCCGAGGTCCTCCGCCGGATAATCATGTAACCATGTGGTTGTATGTTGCCGGACTCACCAGACCAACGATCGAGGAGACACGGACATGAAGCTGACCACGACCACCTGGGTCTCGGTCGACGGAGTCATGCAGGGACTCGGTGCCGCCGACGAGGACCGGCGCGGCGGATTCGAGCGCGGCGGGTGGGCGATGCCCCTGGCTGATCCAGAGGTCGAAGGCGCCCTGAACGACATCTACGACAGCGCCGACGCGTTTCTCTTCGGGCGCTGGACCTATCAGGTGTTCGCCCAGTCGTGGGGATCCATCCCCGAGATGCAGGACTCCGCGGTCGGTCGGGCGCTGAACTCGAAGCCCAAGTTCGTGGCGTCGAGCACGCTCGCCGACCCCCGGTGGGCAGACACCACGGTCCTCTCCGGCGACCTCCTTGCGGCCGTCGGCGAGCTGAAGGAGAAGCCGGGAGGCCGCGTGCTGGTCCCGGGCGGCCGCACCCTGATCCGGTGGCTGCTCGCCAACGACCTGGTCGACGAGCTCAGCCTGTTCCTCGCCCCGGTGATCATCGGCCAAGGCGCCCGGCTCTTCCCCGAGGCAGGCCCTGACCAGGCCCTCGAGCTGGCGGAGTCGAACGTTACGGCCAACGGAGTGGCCGTTCAGCTGTACCGCCCGAACGGTCGCCCACCGTACGGGGCGACGCCGGACACCACCCAGGCCTGGAGCGCGTGACCGGCGCCATCCTGGTCGCGTCGAGACCGGTTCTGGCTCGTCGTCACGCAGAGCCCCGCTGAAGCGCGGGCCCCTGCCGGGCGCCGACGTCCGCTCCGGTCTCCGCTGACTGCGAACCGGCCCGGCAGCTCAGCCGAGCGCTGCTTCGAGTTCGCTGCGCCGGGTGATGTTGAGCTTGCGATAGGCCGCGTAGAGGTGCGCACCACGCGGCCGGCCGTCGTCGGTCACTCCTTTGGCGATCGGACTGGACTGGACGTCGTCGACGGCGGGCGGGACGTCGACGAGAGATGGATCAGCGTCACGGGCGGCCCGACGGGCGCGGTGTCGGTCCGGATTGTTCAGCCCGTCGGTGCCGTCGGTCCGCTTCCGGTGATCCTCTACATCCATGGGGCCGGCTGGGTGTTCGGGGACGCCCACACCCATGACCGCCTGGTCCGCGACCTGGCCATCGGATCGTCGGCGGCGGTGGCCTATCCCGAGTACGACCGGTCTCCCGAGGCGCAGTTCCCCACGGCGATCGAGCAGTGCTTCGCGGTCGCCGAGTGGATCGTGAGGTCCGGGGGCGAGGAACAGCTCGACGGGAAGCGCCTGGCGGTTGCCGGCGACTCCGTCGGCGGCAACATGGCCATCGCCCTGACCCAGCTCGCCAAGCAGCGGGGCGGCGTCCGCTTCGCCCACCAGGTCCTGTTCTACCCCGTCACCAGCGCGGCCTTCGACACCGACAGCTATGCCGAGTTCGCCGAAGGCTACTTCCTCCGTCGAGACGGCATGAGATGGTTCTGGGACCAGTACACGACCAACGTCGCCGACCGGTCCTCTCCCCTCGCCTCGCGGTTGCGGGCCACCGCGTACTGCTCGCCCTCGTCGCGGAGGACATCGGCCTCGGCGGTGATGACGAGGCTGCACGACACGTACGCCGCCAAGGCCGCCATCGCCCAGGCGAGCGGTGCCCTGCACTCCGCCCTGCACCCTGATGACGCAACCGGATGAACGCCGGTTGATCATGGGGAACGGTGATTCCGTGATGGACCCGCGCTGATCTGCTGTCGGGACCCTGCCCGTCGACCGGGCCGGCGTTCGTCGTAGGTCAACCGGGTGGACGCCCCTGAACGACGCCGCGGGGACCGCCGGCGAGGCTACGAGGCTTGGGTTCTCGTGGTGAGTGACTTCTCGAGCGGAGTCCGCGCGGCCGGGGTGACGGCGGCGCCGTCGAGCCGGTCGTGGAGGCGCGCTGCCTCACGATCGACCGCCGCCGCTGCGTCCGCCCCTCGGTCGGCGAGCACCACGGTGCGGATGTCGCCGTTGCCGGCCACCGCCCAGGAACCGATGATCTCGCCCTCCCACCAGAGGGTCGGACCGATGTTGCCGGCCCGGTCGAAGAGTCGGGCCGGGTCGATGGCCAGGAACCAGTCGCGGCGCTTCCAGCCCATGGGTGTCGGGTCCAGCGCGGGCAGCAGCGTGACGGTCGGATCGGCGTTGGTCTGAGGAGCTGTCTCGCGGGTGCGCCCGCCCTCCGGTTCGGCCAGCTCGATCCCGGATTCCCCGTGCAGGTCGACCTCCTCGACCGGCAGTCCGCCGAGCACCTGCCGGGTGGTCGCCTTCGTCCACCCGGTCCACCACCGAAGGTCTTCGACGGTGGCCGGGCCGAAGCGGCTCAGCCAGCGGCGGGCGAGGTCCTGCCGGGCCTGTGTCGGGTCGACCGCGGGCAGTCCGTCCGGCCACCAGTCCGAGACCGGCGCCCAGCGGTGGTGGCGGCTGGTCCAGGGTCCGGTCGGGGTGCTGCGCACGATCTGGCCGTCGGCGCTCATCACGACGAGGAGCGAGCTGGTGATCGACTGTGGACTCTCCGAACGGGAACGGGCCGGGACCCGCGTGGCCAGCTCTGGCTCGTCGGTGCGCAGCTGGGCGCCCGTCGCCGTGCCGTGCCGTTCGAGGACCAGGACGACACGGTCCTCGAGCTCGGCGAGCCGGCGGCCGAGGGTGCGGTCGTCGTACGCCGCCCAGCCGCTGCCGTCACGTCGCAGCTGGTTGAGCAGCTGTCGCCGGAGCGCTTCGGCCAAGGGCGTGCTGACAGCCGCCTGAACCGTCGGGATCTCATCGCGGCCGAAGACGAACAGGGTGCGACGCATCGCCATCCAGCGAACCAGGCTGCGTCGCTCGTACATGGCCTCGGCAACGTCCCGCAGCGCAGCCGTGGCGCTGCGGGCGAGCACGGAGAGATACACCGAGGCCGGGTCGGTGGCGTGCAGCGCCACCAGCGCATGCACCACCGACTCGGGACTCTGGGCGTCGCCGGCAAGGTGGTGCCGCTGGACCATGAGCTGTCGGCGCTCCACCTTCGTCACCTTCCGCACCACTGCTCCTTCCTCAGCAGCCAGGCGATCCCCAGGACCGATGATCCGCCTCTCGGCTCCCCTGCTAGGTCGATCGGGCGCATCGGGCCGGGCTCGACGGCGTAGGTCGGCGGACGCACCGCACGTCGGCCAACTACCCGATCCTGCCCGGCGCCCTGCTGCGGGGAGTCGAGCACCTGACGCTGGTCCGGTGCTGCACCCCGCGCCTGCCTAGATTGCCTAGTATTTCGTGCGGCAGACCGCGACGGACCGGCCCAGACGGAGCGCATCGTGACCATCACACCCACCAGCCTCACCCGCGCGGCCGGCCTGGCCGCCGTGGCCGGCGGGCTGATCTACATCGCCGTCCAGATCAAGCACCCCCACCTGGATGCCGCCTTCGCCACGACGACCGAGTACGCGGTCCGCGAAACCATGAAGATCGTGATGGCCGTGCTTTCGCTGGTCGGCATCACCGGGATGTATCTCCGACAGATCAGGCAGACCGGAGTGCTCGGCCTCATCGGGTACGTCGTGCTCGCGATTGGCTATCTCGCCATCCTGAGCGTCCAAGTTGTCGCTGTCTTCGTCCTTCCGACTTTTGCGGTCAGTCAGCCCGGCTACGTCGACGACGTCTTCGCGGTGGCCACCAGCGGCACACCGACCGGCGGTATCGGCGCCCTGCAGATCCTCATCCAGGGCGGGATTGCCTACATCGTCGGCGGCACCATCTTCGGCATTGCCCTCTTCCGGGCCAACATCCTGTCCCGGTGGGCCGCCGCGCTGCTCTCGGTTGGCGCGGTGGCCACCGTGGCAACCGCTCAGCTGCCGGAGTTCACCCAGCGGCTGTTCCCCATTCCGGTCGGCATCGCTCTGATCGGACTCGGCTACTCGCTCTGGCGCAACGCCGATGGCGCGGCCAGGACGACGACCCCTCTGAGCAGGACCTCGGCCGGCGGCCCGCCCGTCGTCGGTCATGCGGATGTCGAATGACTGCGACCGACAGCCTCACCCGCGCTACGCCCTGGAGGCGTCCAGGGAGATGGAGGCCGACACCTTGGCCCGGCGGCGGCGTGCGATGCGCTGGCCGAGGGTGACCAGGCCGAGACCGGCGGCGTAAATGGCCAGGTTGACCAGGCCGTAGGCCCATGCGGAGTCGTACGCCGGATACGGGCCGAATGCCGACTGGAGGTTCCCGAAGTCAGTGAGGTGATGGCCAGCATGGCCTACTTCGTGGTGGCCGAGGCACTGGCCAACACGCTGAAGCACGCGCAGGCCACGGCCGCCAGCATCGAGGTCCTGGAGCGCGGCGCGGGCTTGTCGGTGAAGCTCACCGACAACGGAAGACGGTGAAGTGCGGGGACAGCGCCTCTGCCAGTTCGCGGTAGCTGTACGCGTCGCCCATGGCGCCCTGCACCAGCACCAAGCCGGGACCGGTGCCAATCTGGAGGTACCCAATGCGTGTTCCGTCGCGAGACGTGACGAACCGCTCAGTCGCCTGGCTGCCGCTCATGTTGTCCGTCTCCTCGACGGTGATGGCATCACTACCCCAATCGCTGTGGAGCGCTCCATACCCGGGTCTGAGACTCCCCACCCCGGCCCATGCTCCGTGCCACGATTGCTGAACCCGCGACGCCAGTCACGAACCACACGAACCAGCAGGCGACGCCAGCGTCGGCGTCTGACCTGGTGAGAGTGGCGGTGGCGGAGGGATTTGAACCCTCGGA
>CAXTVE010000085.1:0-10489 GCA_964247485.1 uncultured Propionibacteriaceae bacterium | reverse complement strand
CCGCTGCGCGGCGAGCAGCACCCCGAGATCGGACGGCACCGAGTCGAACCCGCAGGCGTGCACGATCCGCGCCCCGGAGGCCGTGGCCGTCCGATCTCGGGGTGCTGCTCGCCGCGCAGCGGGCCCGCGACGACGGGGAGGGCGAGCTCGTCGAGGCCACGCTCGTCGTCGTGTCGGCCCGCGGCGGGATGAGCGGCGGCACCGTCGACTCGCTGCGGGTGCAGGTCGACGCGACACGCGCCGACCCGTCGGTGAGGGGCCGGCTCGCGGACCCCTACCTGCTCAGCCCGGACCGGGCCGCCGAGCCGGACCTCGGCCCCCAGCCGGATACCTTCCTGGTCGAGCGGCTCGAGGACGGATCGTGGGCGGCCCCGTTCGTGATGGCGCCCATCAACACCCGGGTCGTACGCCGCAGCAACGCCCTGCTCGGCCACGCGTACGGGCGCGGGCTGCGCTACCGCGAGGTGATCAGCACGGGCCGCTCGGTGCTCGGGCCGGGAATCGCGGCGGGCATCGCGGTCGGTGTCGGGGCGGTGGCCGCGGGCCTGGCGTTCCGACCGGTGCGACCGCTGCTCGACCGGCTGCTGCCCGCGCCCGGGTCGGGACCGTCGGAGCAGGCGCGCCGTTCCGGCCACTTCCGCGTGGAGGTGCGGGCGCGGACGGCCACCGGCGCCCGCTACGTCGCCACGGTTGCGGCCTCGGGTGACCCGGGCTATGCGGCCACGGCGGTGATGTTCGGCGAGAGCGCGCTGGCGCTGGCGGCCGAGGAGCCGGCAACGCCCCTGTCCGGGGTTCTCACTCCGGCGACAGCACTCGGCGACGCCCTGGTCGGGCGGCTCCGCGAGCAGGGCGGCACGCTCGAGGTCCGCCGAGGGTGAGCAGAGCACCCGCAACGAACGTGACCCCACGTTGCTGCACGGGGGAGGACGGGCGGCCGCGCCGTCAGTCGAGCTCGGCGTAGCGCCGCGCGCGGGTGGTGTCGTCGACGCGGGGGCAGGTGCTGCACGCGAGACCGTCGTCGGCGACCTTGAAGTAGTAGCAGCAGCCGACGCGCCGCCGGGACAGGTGCTCCCGGCCGCGCTGGTCGACCAGCCGGTGCACGGTCGAGCCGTCGGCGAACTCCGGTGTCGCGCCCGGCAGCACCGTCGCCCCGAGCCCGAGGACCTCGCCGGCCGCGTCCACCCCCGCGTCCCCGCCGTACCAGACGCCGGTGTCCAGGCCGTCGAAGAAGGCGCCGAGCCGCTGCCGCCGGGGCAGCCGGGCCCCGCCCGCGTACGCCGCCAGGAAGTCGTCTGCGTGGGCGCGGACCTGGGCTCGCAGCACCGCGGCCAGCGCCGCCTCGTCGGCGACCGCCATCGCGTCGGGATGGTCGGCCGCCGGATCCGAGGGCAGGCACCAGAAGCGCGCATCGAGCAGGGCCACGGCGTCTGGATACTGCTCCTCCGGATGGCACCGGAAGGCCAGCGCGGAGCGGTCCAGCCGCGGCACCCGCCGGGCCTGCCGGAAGCAGGCGCCGCCCACGATCCCCGCGATCCCGGCGTACCAGTCCAGGGCGAAGCCCGACCGGGTCTGCGGGTGCGAGCGCCCGTACGTCCGGGTCAGGTACGCGCCGATCCGGGTCTCCCAGCCGGCCAGGAAGCCCGCGTCCACGTCGGCACACCGGACCCAGCCGGCGGAGTCGTCCGGCCGACCGAGGCGGACGCCGAGCCACTCCTGCAGCCCGTCGACCGCCGCGACCGTCGAGGCCAGCGGTGCTCCGGCGATCACGCCGTCCTCCATCGCGACCAGCCGCTCGGCGTAGCGGGCGGCGAGGTCGAGGTCAGGCAGCACGGCACGTCCGCGCTCGCGGTGCGCCCCGCCCACCAGCTCCGAGCAACGTCGACCTGGTAAGCGGCGGACACAGGCCCACCTTAGGTGACCCTAAGCAGCGCTGTCGCTCCGCCGGACGGCAGCGGGCGTGTGGCGTCTGACTCTGCTACGCGCGTTTCACCTCCACCCGGCGTGTCGCGGCGTGTCCGGTGTACTGGCGTAGCGGAATCAGGCGGCGGCCTCGTACGACAAGCAGTCCGCCGCCTGTGCGGAGAGGCCGACGGTGATCGACGGCGCCCGGCACTCCAGGTCGGTGTTGTGCACGCAGTCCTGGCGCTGGCAGGCGCCGACCTGGGCGACGACGTCGAGGCCGCCCTTCTCGTTCAGCGACAAGAAGGTGCCGCACGAGGCGGACGAGTCGATGGTGACGGCGTAGGCGTGGCAGCCATCGTGGTTGTAGGCACAGCTGGTGGCGGTGCAGTCGGTGACATGGGGCATCTCGATGGCTGTGGTCATGACCCTCACGCTAAACCTCGATCTGCCGTCTGACTAGGAAGGTTAGGCTGCGCTGCGGCTGTGCGACCGGCGCCTCAGACGTCGCGCTCGACGTCGGCCAGCCAGTCCCGCTTGACCTCGCGCCACCGCTCGTCGGTGAAGGTGCGCCGCCAGTAGGGCGACACGGACAGAGCCTCGCGGGGTACGCCGCGCTGGCCGAGCAGGTGCCGCCGGACCGCCCGGGTCTCGACCGCCTCGCCGTGCACGAAGGCGGAGAGACCGGCCGCCGGGAAGTCGTACGCGTCGACGGCGGCGACCAGCGCGTGGGCCGGCTCGCCCGCGACGGCCTGCCGGTGCACCCAGGTCGTCTCCAGCCGCCCGGGGCACTCCAGCTCCAGCTCGCCGTCGCCGTCCTCGACCAGCCCGACCAGGAAGGCGGTCGCGCCGGCCGGCACCTGCTCGAGCGAGGCGGCGATCGCCGGCAGCGCGCTCTCGTCCCCGACCATCAGCACGTGGGTCGCGGCCGGGTCGGGCCGGTAGCCCCCGCTGGGTCCCCGGAACTGCAGCCGGTCGCCCGGTCGGGCCCGCTGGGCCCAGCGGCCGGCAACCCCCGTGTCACCGTGCACCACGAAATCGACCCACAGCTCAGCGCGCTCCGGCACCCACCGCCGGACGGTGTAGCGGCGCGGAGCCGGCCACAGCGCCCGGTCGAGCGTGCGGGCCTCGTCGGGATCGAACGGCACCGCGTACGGCGCGTCCTCGGGGACGAAGAGCAGGTTGACGTAGGTGTCGGTCCAGCCGTCGTTCTGGGCGTACGCGCGCAGCCCGTCACCGCCGAACACGACCCGGACGAGCTGCGGGGTGAGCCGCCGCACGTCCAGCACGGTGCCGACGTGATCCGGCCCGGGACGGCGGGCGGGTCGGACCGCGACCGGAATGTCCATGCCCCGGACCATCTCATGCCCCTGCGGTGGTGTCGACCAGGCGCGAGGCGAGGCGCAGACGGCGACCTCGTCCCGCAGGTCCACCCTGACACGACCGCGGCGGTCCGCGAGACCGTTTCGTCCGCAGCGAAATGGCGTTGCCAGCCGCCGGGGCGGCTCGTAGCGTGAACGGGTCGGATGGTCGCGGCGACGGGCGATGAGTTGCCCGGGCGCGCGGAGTCTGACCACGTGGACTCGACGTGGAGCCCGCCCCTGACCCCGCGAGAGATTGGCCACCGCCGGATGACCACCACCGACACCCGCCCCGGAGACACCGCCACCGAGCCGGTCCCGCCCGCCGTGGCCCGGCGCATCATCGGCACTCTGCTGGTCGCGGCGTTCGTGGTCATCCTCAACGAGACGATCATGGGCGTCGCGCTGCCCAAGCTGATGGTCGACCTGGGCGTCGATGCGCGCACCGGTCAGTGGCTGACCACGGCCTTCATGCTGACCATGGCGGTGGTCATCCCCACCACCGGCTTCCTGCTGCAGCGGCTGAGCACGCGTACGGTCTTCGGTCTGGCCATGAGCCTGTTCTCCGCCGGCACGCTGCTGGCCGCAGTCGCGCCCGGCTTCTGGGTGCTGCTGCCCGCGCGGGTCGTCCAGGCCTCCGGGACCGCGGTGATGATCCCGCTGCTGATGACCACCGTGCTGACCCTGGTGCCCGTCGAGCGCCGCGGTGTGGTGATGGGCAACATCAGCATCGCCATCTCGGTGGCGCCGGCCATCGGGCCGACGATCTCGGGGCTGGTGCTGCAGTTCCTGTCGTGGCGGTTCATGTTCGTGCTCGTGCTGCCGATCGCCCTGGCCGCGCTGGCGTACGGACTGCGCACCCTGACCGACGTCGGCGAGTCGGGTCGGCAACGGCTCGACCTGATCTCGGTGCTGCTCTCGGTGCCCGCCTTCGGCGGCATCGTCTACGGGCTGAGCCAGCTCGGCCAGGAGTCCGCGGCCGGATCGTCGGTCGCCATCACCAGCCTGGTCGTCGGGGTGCTCTGCCTGCTGGCCTTCGGCATCCGGCAGCGCCGACTGGCCCGCGGCGCCGGGAACCCGCTGCTGAATCTGCGGCCCTTCGGCTTCCGGATGTTCAGCGTGAGCCTGGCGCTGCTGTGCATCGCGATGCTGTCGCTGTTCGGGATGGTGATCCTGCTGCCGATCTACCTGCAGACCGTCCGCGGCATCGGCTCGCTGCCGACCGGCCTGATGCTGCTGCCGGGTGGACTGCTGATGGGTCTGCTCGGCCCCGTGGTCGGACGGCTGTTCGACCGCTACGGCCCGATGGCGCTGTGCACCGGCGGTGCGGCGGCCCTGACCTTCGCCACGTGGCAGTTCAGCCGGGTCGACGCCGACACCCCGATCTGGCTGCTGGTCGGCCTGCACATGGGGCTGATGCTCGCCCTGGCGTGCCTGTTCACCCCCTGCTTCACCAGCGGGCTGAACCCGCTGCCGCCGCAGCTCTACTCCCACGGCAGCGCCATCCTGACCACGCTGCAGCAGGTGGCGGGGGCGGCGGGCACCGCGCTGCTGGTGGCGATCATGGCGGCGCGGACCGCGACCCTCGCCGCTGCCGGTCAGCCCGAGGCGACCGCCCTGAACGGCGGGATCAGCGCCGCGTTCAGGGTGGCCGCGCTGGTCAGCCTCGGGGCGCTCGCCCTCGCGCTGTTCATGCGCAACCCGAAGCCGGCGGGGGACCCGGGAACGGCACCGGCCTCAGCGGACGACCTTGATGTTGAGGTCCCCGCCGACGGCGCCGGACAGGCGTAGCCACAGCGGGACGTACATCTCCATCCCCCGCGCCGAGCTCAGGTCACCCACGTCGAGGACGTCGGTCCAGCCGAGGTCGGCGGCCAGACCCGCGGCCGTCTGCTTGGCGGCGGCATCGTCGCCGGCCAGCAGGATGGTCGACTCCTGACCCACCTTTCCGGGATCGACCATCACCCGGTGGGACATCATGTTGAACATCTTCACCAGCCGGACCTTCGGCAACCCCCGCTGCAACTGCTCGGCCAGTGAGTCGGTGTTGCTCACCCACAGTGACGGCGGGAACCCCTGGCTGAAGTCGAGCGGGTTGGCCGCGTCGATCACCACCTTGCCGTCCAGGGCCGGTCCCACCGCCTCGAGTGCGGTCAGGGAGACGTCACCGCGGGTGGCGTTCACGAAGACCTCGGCGTCGAGGTCGGCGAAGGCGGCCAGCGGCAGGTCGACGTCGGTCCACTCGTCCCGGGCCCGCGTCTGCTCCGGATCGCGCGTCCCGAGGGTCACTTCGTGGTCGACGGACGCGAACGCCCGTCCCAGGAACCGCGCGACGTTCCCTGACCCGAGAATGGCAATCTGCATAGGCAGCATTGTGAGGCGAGGAGGTCGACCGTGGCACAGCAGGTGGCGGTGGTGACCGGGGGCGGCAGCGGGATCGGGGCGGCGGCGGCGCGGTCCCTGGGTGCCGGTGGCTGGGCGGTGGTGATCGCCGGCCGCCGGGAGAGCGTGCTGCACGACCTGGTGGCCGCTCACCCTGACCTCGCGCTCGACCCGAGCGTCGCTGACGTGACCGACGAGGAGGCAGGCCGCGGTCTCTTCGACGCGGTCGGCGCCCGGCACGGGCGGCTGGACCTGCTGTTCAACAACGCCGGGATGGGCGCGCCGGCGCGGGACCCGGACGAGATCTCGCTGGCCGAGTGGCAGGCGGTGGTCGACCTCAACCTGACCGGCGCGTTCCTGTGCACCCGGGCGGCGTTCGGCGTGATGCGCCGGCAGGATCCGCCCGGCGGCCGGATCATCAACAACGGCTCCATCTCGGCGCACACGCCCCGGCCGGGCTCCCTGGCGTACACGGCGACCAAGCACGCCATCACCGGGCTGACCAAGGCGACCGCGCTGGACGGGCGGGCGTACGGCATCACCTGCGGCCAGATCGACGTCGGCAACGCGGCCACGGACTTCACCGCGGCCATGGCCGAGGGTGTCCGGCAGCCGGACGGGACGACCCGGCCCGAGCCGCGGATGTCGGTCGACGACGTCGGCCGCGCGGTGGCGTACATGGCCGGCCTGCCCGCGGAGGCGAACGTGGCCACGATGACGGTGATGGCCAGCGGGATGCCCTACGTCGGCCGCGGCTGACCGGGGCCGTCAGGCGACCGGGCGGTCCGGATGGCTGAAGATGACGTTCCGCGAGCCCGAGGGCTTGTCCAGCGGGTTGCGGCGGTTCAGCGGGTGCAGGGAGGAGTCGTTCTCGTCGATCCAGGTCCCGACGTAGCCGATCGGGTCGAGCACGGCGAGCAGCTCGCCGATGTCGGTGCCGCGGAGCACCTCGAGCACCACCGGGCACCGGTCGCGGTCGAGCACGGTGACCGCACCGGCCAGGGCGGTCAGCTCGTGACCCTCGACGTCCATCTTCACCAGGTCGATCGGGACGTCCTCGAAGTGCCGGTCGAGCGTGGTCAGTGGCACCTTCTGAGTTTCGCCGAGCCTCTCGTCGTCAGCCTCGAGTGACGACCCCGTGGAGAGCAGCGAACTGTTGGATCGGACGTGGATGTCGGCCCAGCCGGTACGGTCGGACACCGCATAGGGCAGCACCTGCAGGTTCTTCGCCGCATTGGCCCGCAGATTGACGCTGAGCCGGGCGAAGATGTGGCTGACCGGCTCGAACGCGATCACCTTCGTTCGCGGCGCCGTCGACGCCGCGACCAGCGAGAAGTAACCGACGTGAGCGCCCACGTCGACCACTGTTCTCGACCTCCGGGCCAGCTTCGCCCACACGGCCAGCGTGCCGGGCTCGTAGCGGAACCGGCCGTTCCACAGTGTGTCCAGGGCGACCGCGTCGTCGTTGTTGCAGAACACCGTGAAGGGATCGCACAGCCCACTGTCGATCTCCACCCAGCCCCGGAACGGGAAGCGCCGCCGATGGATCTTGATGACCTCGGGCAGTTTGACCGGGCGGACCTGGGCGGCGGACATCAGCATCCGCTGGTTCGCGTCCTCGATCTCGGCCACTCGCACGCGGGGATATTATCGGCCCACGCAGCAATGACCGGCAACGTCCTCGATCACTACCGTGTTGGGCGCCCTCACCCCACCTAGGCTGCGGGCGTGGACTTCTGGCGGGACTGGCCCTACCCCGTCGCCGTGGCCATGCTGTTCCTGGTGGCCCTGCTCCGTGCCGGGGCGACGTACGCGCTGGGTCGCGCCGCGCAGAGCGGCGCCCGACGGACGCGGGTCGCGAGGCTGATGGCCCGGCCCGGCTTCACCCGGGTGCAGGACCTGGTGGCGCGGTGGGGCGCGCCGCTGGTCACGCTGTCCTTCCTCACCGTGGGCTTCCAGACCCTGGTCAACCTGGTCGCCGGGATGACCCAGATGCCGCTGCGCCGCTACCTGCCCGCGCTGGCCGCCGGTTCGCTGCTGTGGGGCCTGCTCTACGCGACGGTCGGCTTCGCCGGGGTGACGGCGTGGTGGCAGCTCTACCTGCGGTCCCCGGTGCCGGCCGTCGTGCTGCTGGTTGTGCTGGTCGGCGGGGTGACCGCGTACGTCGTCCGGCAGGTCCGCGCCCATCGCGCCGCGGAGGTCGCGGCCGCCGGTTAGCGTGGGCCGGGTGAGCGACAGCCCCTTCGACCCCGCGTGTTGGCAGCCGGTCGTGGGCTTCGCCTTCACCTACATCACCTACCCCGGCGGGGGGGCCGACCCGGTGGTGCGGATCGCCTTCGACCGGCCGGAGGTGCGCAACGCGTTCCGGCCGCACACCGTCGACGAGCTCTACCGCGCCCTGGACCACGCCCGGCAGACCTCCGACGTCGGGGCCATCCTGCTGACCGGCAACGGGCCCTCGGCCAAGGACGGCGGCTGGGCCTTCTGCAGTGGCGGCGACCAGCGGATCCGGGGACGTTCGGGCTACCAGTACGCGGCGGGGGAGACGGCGGAGACGGTGGACCCCGGCGCCGCCGGATCTGATCCGAGGGGGGGGGGGGGGGGGGGGGGGGGGGCCGGGGTGCCCCCGGGCCCCGCCGTATCTTGTTCGAGGGGGGGACGACCCCCCCTGACCCCCCCGGAAGAGCAGGTGGGACGGCTGCACATCCTGGAGGTGCAGCGGCTGGTCCGCTTCATGCCCAAGGTGGTGATCGCCCTGGTCAACGGGTGGGCGGCCGGCGGCGGTCACAGCCTGCACGTGGTCTGCGACCTGACGCTGGCCAGTGCCGAGCACGCACGCTTCAAGCAGACCGACGCCGACGTCGGCTCCTTCGACGGGGGCTTCGGCTCGGCGTACCTGGCCCGCCAGGTGGGGCAGAAGCTGGCCCGGGAGATCTTCTTCCTGGGCCGCGCCTACGACGCGGACGAGGCGTACCGGATGGGCATGGTCAACGCCGTGGTGCCGCACGCCGAGCTGGAGCGGGCGGGCCTGGAGTGGGGGCGGGCGGTCTGCGCCAAGAGCCCGACGGCGGTGCGGATGCTGAAGTTCGCGTTCAACGCGATCGACGACGGGCTGGTGGGGCAGCAGGTCTTCGCCGGCGAGGCGACGCGGCTGGCCTACATGACCGACGAGGCCGTCGAAGGCCGCGACGCCTTCCTGGAGAAGCGGCCGCCCGACTGGTCGGGGTTCCCCTACTACTACTGACGGTCAGCTGCAGGTTCTGGTGGTCTCCGGGGCCTGATGCTGGCTACAACCTGCAGCTCGGCGCCGCCGAAGCCTCAGACGACGCCGTAAAGCCGGTCGCCGGCGTCACCCAGGCCCGGGATGATGTAGCCGACGTCGTTGAGCTTTTCGTCCACCGCGGCGACCACCAGGGTGCAGGGCACGTCCAGGTCGTCCAGCAGCTCGGTCAGCCGGGCAATGCCCTCCGGCGCGGCGAGCAGGCAGATGCAGGTGATGTGGTCCGCCCCCCGCCGGACCAGGAACTGCACGGCCGCGGCGAGGGTGCCGCCGGTCGCGAGCATCGGGTCGAGGACGTAGCACTGCCGCCCGGTCAGGTCCTCGGGCAGCCGCTCGGCGTACGAGGTGGCGAGCAGGGTGGTCTCGTTGCGGACCATGCCGAGGAAACCGACCTCGGCGGTCGGGATCAGCCGGGTCATCCCCTCGAGCATGCCCAGCCCGGCGCGCAGGATCGGCACGACCAGCGGCTGCGGGCTGGCGAGCTTGACCCCGACGGCCGGCTGCAGCGGCGTACGGACGGTGTGCTCGGTGACCCGGACCTCGCGGGTGGCCTCGTAGGCGAGCAGCGTGACCAGCTCCTCGGTGAGGCGCCGGAAGGTGGGGGAGTCGGTGGTCTCGTCGCGGAGCAGGGTCAGCTTGTGGGCGACGAGGGGATGGTCGACGGTGCGCAGTTCCACACTCCTGACCGTAGCGACCGCCGCGGGGTAGGAAGAGGTCGGAGCCCACTAGGCTCTGCGTCTGACACGATGCATCGGGAACTTTTCCCACCGCCGACCGGGCCAAGGAGCAGTCATGCCGGACTTCGACGACGAGGAGTACGAGTCGTTCGAGCTGGAGGGCAAGAACGGGCGTACGCGCACCGCGGCGGGGGTGGCCGAGGTCGAGGCGGTCGAGGTCGTGGTCGACCCGGAGGAGGTCGACGTCGACGACGATGAGGACGACGACGAGCCCGAGGACGCGACCGAGGAGGAGATCGACTTCGTCCTGGCGGCCCACCGGGAGGACGGGCAGCCCTACGTCCAGGAGCTGGCCAAGGACCTCGCCAACGACCTCGACGAGCTGATCGTCCAGCTGCGCCGACTGCCGGGTGATGCGGGGGCCATCGGCTTCGTCAGCCTGCTCGAGGAGATCTTCGTGATCGTCCGGGTGCGGGGGCAGCACGTGCAGGTGCTGCTGTCCGACTCGACCGCGGCGGCCGAGTGGCCGATCGCCCGGGACGTGGCCGACTACCTCGGCGAGGACGTCCCCGAGGACGACGAGGAGCCGGAGCCGCTGGGCGACCTCGGGATGCTGTCCGACCTCGGGCTGAGCGACTTCGACCTGGGCGCGATCCTCGACGACCTCGACATGGGCAGCGACGAGATGCTGCTGGCGGTGGCCGACCGGATCAACCTGAACCCGCAGTTCCGCAAGGTCGCCGAGACGGTCCTGAGCGCCTGACGTCCGCTCCGCCCGTGGCCAGCCGGTGGGACCTCGCCATGGGCCTGGCGCTGGACCGGGCGCGCGCGGCCGCCGGGTGGGGGGACGTGCCGATCGGCGCGGTGGTGCTGGACGGGCAGGGTGCCGT
>CAXTVE010000084.1:10234-10496 GCA_964247485.1 uncultured Propionibacteriaceae bacterium | reverse complement strand
CGTCCCCGGCCGTGCCGAGCGGGTGCAGCCCGACCTGGACCGTCCGGCCCTCCCCCCACCCCCGCCGGGCCCAGGCGCACCCCCGACGCCACCGCCACCGCGCCGTACGCAGCCCCGAACGCCGCCGCGTACGCGCCGATCGCAATGGCCGCCCGCACGATCGGCGTGCGGTCCAGTGGCTGCGCGTATCCCGGGGGTTCCCGGGGGCCGTGGGCCGGGGGGGGCCGCAGGGGGCACCCCCCCCCCCGGGGGCCCCCCGGGG
>CAXTVE010000084.1:8611-10224 GCA_964247485.1 uncultured Propionibacteriaceae bacterium | reverse complement strand
AGGTAGACCGCCGGTACGGCGGCGTCGAGACCGAGCACGGTCGGGTCGATCCCCGTGCCCAGCAGCGCCCCGGTCAGACTGCCCAGCTGCCACAGCACAAACAGGATCAGCCCGGTGACCCAGAAGGCGTAGCGCTGCGCCGGCCGGGTCGGCTGGCCCACGGCCATGGCCGTGGTCTCGTCGATGACCAAGTGCGCGGTCGAGAGCCGGCGGGCCCCCCGCGGCTCGAGGATCGACGACATCGGCACTCCGTAGAAGGCGTTGCGTACGCCGAGCAGCAGGGCCGCGGCCACCGCGGCGAACGGGCTGCCGCCGGCCGCCACCACCCCGGCGAAGGCGATCTGGGAGGCGCCGGAGAACATCACCAGGCTGAGCAGCATGGCCTGGGCCAGGCTCAGCCGCCCGCACGATCGGCGTGCGGTCCAGTGGCTGCGCGTATCCCGGGGGTTCACGGGGGCCGTCGCCCTGGTGCTCCCTCATCGGAATGCCCCCACCAGGGCGACCAGCAGGGGAGCGACGACCAGCGCGGGCAGCAGGTTGCCGACGGGCACGGGCTTGATCGCGAGCAGCCGCAGTCCCACGCCGAGCAGCAGCAGCCCGCCACAGGCGGTCACCGCGTCGAGGTGGGCCGCGGGCAGGAAGTCGCCGATCAGCAGCCCGACCACGGTCAGCGCGCCCTGGATCACCGCGACCGCGAGCGCGGAGGCCAGCACCCCGACCCCCAGCGACGCGGCGAAGGCGATGCTGGCGAACCCGTCCAGGGTGGCCTTGAGCAGCAGCTGGTCCGCCCCGAGGCCCAAGCCGTCGGACAGCGACCCGAGGATGGTCAGCGGGCCGACGCAGAAGACCAGCGATGCGGTGACGAAGCCCTCGATGAAGCGCCGGCGCCCCTCGGTGTCCTCGCCGCCGCGGGCGGACCGGCTGAGCCGGTCCCGCAGCCAGCCGCCGAAACGGTCCAGGCCGCCCTCGATGTCGAGGAGCGAGCCGATGATGCCGCCGACCAGCAGCGACCCGAGGACGATCAAGACCGGGGCGCTGGACCCGACCGCGGCCACCAGCCGGTCCGAGGTCACCGCACCGGCGGACAGCGCACCGATCAGCAGCGTGACCAGACCGAGCGCGTCGGTGACCGTCTCGCGGGTCCGCACCGGCAGCCGGTGGCCCAGCAGCAGGCCCAGCCCGGCGCCCAGCACGACGGTCACGACGTTGACCGCCGTTCCGAAGCCGGGAAACACCGGGGCGACGCTACCGCAAGAGTCTCTAGACTTCGGCCGTGCTTGGAGTGATCGACCTGCGGGGACGGGCGGCGGACGGTGAGCGGCTGGACTACGCCGCCGTGGTGCCGCGCGCCGCGCTCGACGTGGCGGCGGCCACCGAGGTGGTCCGGCCCATCTGCGCCGACGTGGCCGACCGGGGCGTGGCGGCGCTGGCCGACTACTCGCTCCGCTTCGACGGAGTCGTGCCGCCGGAGTTCCGGGTGCCGGCCGAGGAGCTGCGGTCGGCCGCGGCGCGACTCGACCCCGGCCTGCGGGACGCCTTCCGGACCGCCATCGCCCGGCGCCGGCTGGTCAGTGAGGCCGAGCGGGGCGCGGCGGGCACCGAGGTCCTGGTGG
>CAXTVE010000084.1:0-8601 GCA_964247485.1 uncultured Propionibacteriaceae bacterium | reverse complement strand
GAATAGGCGCACTGCGGGCGCGATTGACGTCGATCACCGCGGACTGGCCGCCACCGGCAGCTGGTGGCGCCACGGCCTGCGCCAGGACCGGCACCGGCGCGAGTGACAGCAAGCCGGCGGCCGCCCGCCGAGCGGGGCGCGGCGAGCACCGAGGTCCTGGTGGCGCCCGGCGCCCGGGTCACCCAGCGGATGGTCCCGGTCGGGCGGGTCGGCCTCTACGTCCCCGGCGGGCTGGCCCCGCTGGCCTCGAGCGTGATCATGAACGCGGTCCCGGCCCAGGTCGCGGGGGTCGGCTCGATCGCGCTGGCCTCGCCGCCGCAGCGCGACCACGGGGGCTGGCCGCACCCCTCGATCCTGGCCCTGTGCCATCTCCTCGGCGTCGAGGAGGTGTACGCGGTGGGCGGCGCCCAGGCCATCGCCATGTTCGGCCACGGCGTGACCGGCCTCTGCGCGCCCGTGCAGCTGGTCACCGGGCCCGGCAACATCTACGTCGTCGCGGCCAAGCGGCTGCTCCAGGGCCGGGTGGCCATCGACTCCGAGGCCGGGCCGACCGAGATCGCGGTGCTCGCCGACGCCACCGCCGACCCGGTGCACGTGGCGGCCGACCTGGTCTCCCAGGCCGAGCACGACCCGCTGGCCGCCGCGGTGCTGGTCACCGACTCGCCCGAGCTGGCGGACCGGGTGCAGGCCGAGCTGGCCGACCAGGTGCCGGTGGCCAAGCACGCCCCCCGGATCACCGCGGCGCTGTCCGGCCCGCAGTCCGCGGTGGTGCTGGTCGACGACCTCGATCAGGGCATCGCCGTGGTCGACGGGTACGCCGCCGAGCACCTCGAGATCCAGACCGCCGACGCCGAGCGGGTGGCCGACCGGGTGACCAACGCCGGCGCGATCTTCGTCGGCCCGTGGTCACCGGTGTCACGCGGCGACTACTGCGCCGGCAGCACCCACGTGCTGCCGACCGGCGGCTGCGCCTGCCACTCCTCGGGGCTGAACGTGAAGAGCTTCCTGCGGGCCATGCACCAGGTCCGCTACACCCGTGACGCCCTGGCCCAGGTCGCCGCCGCGGTCGAGGTGTTCGCCGACGCGGAGGACCTGCCGGCCCACGGCGCCGCGGTGACCAGGCGGTTCGCCCCGTGACCGTCCTGCGGCAGGGCGCGGAGCTGCCGCTGCGGCCCGAGCTTGTTGGCGAGGTGCCCTACGGCGCGCCCCAGCTCGACGTGCCGGTGCAGCTCAACGTCAACGAGAACCCCTACCCGCCGAGCGAGCGGGTGGTGGCGGCGGTCGCCGCGGCGGCCGCGCCCGCGGGCCGGGCCATGAACCGCTACCCGGACCGGGACGCGCTGGCCCTGCGGGCGGACCTGGCCCGCTACCTCGGCCACGCGCTGACCGCCGACCACGTCTGGGCGGCCAACGGCAGCAACGAGGTGATGCTGCACGTGCTGCAGGCGTTCGCCGGGCCGGACCGGACGGTGCTGTCGTTCGCGCCGACCTACTCGATGTACCCGGAGTACGCCCGCAACACCCACAGCACGTGGCGCACCGCACCGCGCCGCGCCGACTTCCGCATCGACGCCGCGGAGGCGGTGGCCGCCGTGCACGCGGTCCGGCCGGACGTGGTCTTCGTGGCCAGCCCGAACAACCCGACCGGGACCGCGGTGGAGCTCGACGTGCTGGCCGCGCTGTGCGACGCGGCGCCGGGCGTGGTGGTGGTCGACGAGGCCTACTTCGAGTTCGCCCGGACCGGGACACCCAGTGCGCTGACCCTGCTCGAGGCGTACCCCCGGCTGGCGGTGACCCGCACGATGTCCAAGGCGTTCGCGTTCGCCGGCGGCCGGCTCGGCTACCTGGCCGCCGCCCCGGCCCTCGTCGACGCGCTGCGCATCGTCCGGCTGCCCTACCACCTCTCGTCGCTGACCCAGGCGGTGGCCCGGGTGGCCCTGGCCCACGCGCCGGAGATGCTCGCCGCCGTGGACCGGCTGCGGGCCGCCCGGGACGAGGTGGCGGCCTGGCTGGCCGGTCAGGGCCTGGAGGTCGCGGAGTCCGACGCCAACTTCGTGCTCTTCGGACGCTTCGGAGACCAGCATGCGGTCTGGCAGGCGCTGCTGGACCGCGGGGTGCTGATCCGGGAGGTCGGCCCGCCGGGCTGGCTGCGCGTCTCGGCGGGCACACCGGAGGAGATGACGGCGTTCAAGGCGGCGCTGGTCGAGGTGCTGGAGGAGCAGGGATGACGCGCACGGCAACCGTGGAGCGGGAGACCGGGGAGTCGAAGGTCCGGTTGAGCCTGGACCTGGACGGCACCGGGCGGAGCTCGGTCTCCACCGGGGTCGGCTTTTACGACCACATGCTGACCGCGCTGGCCAAGCACGCACTCTTCGACCTCGAGGTGGAGAGCGTGGGCGACTGGCCGGTCGACGCCCACCACACGGTCGAGGACACCGCGATCGTGCTCGGCCAGGCGCTGCGGACCGCGCTCGGCGACAAGGCCGGGATCCGGCGGTTCGGCGACGCCCTGGTGCCGCTGGACGAGGCCCTGGCGCAGGCCGTGGTCGACGTCTCCGGCCGGCCCTACTGCGTGCACACGGGCGAGCCGGAGGGGCAGGCCTACGTCCGGATCGGCGAGGTGCCCTACACCGGCTCGCTGACCCGGCACGTGCTGGAGACGCTGGCGTTTCACGCCCACCTCTGCCTGCACGTGACCCTGCTGGCCGGTCGCGACCCGCACCACATCGTGGAGTGTCAGTTCAAGGCCGTGGCCCGGGCCTTGCGGGACGCCGTTGCCCCCGACCCCCGGGTGAGCGGGGTACCGAGCACCAAGGGCGTGCTGTGACGACCACGGCAGGGGGGACGACCCCCTCGGACCCCCGCGGCGCGCGCAAGGACACACGGGAGCGCGCCCGATGACGACTCGCCCGGCGGTGGTGGTGCTCGACTACGGCTCCGGCAACCTGCGCTCCGCCGAGCGGGCGCTGGCCCGGGCCGGCGCGGACGTGACGGTGACCGCGGACCGCAACGCCGCCATGGCCGCCGACGGGCTGGTGGTCCCCGGGGTGGGCGCGTTCGCCGCCTGCCTGAGCGGTCTGCGCGGGGTCGGTGGTGAAGCCGTGATCGCCGCCCGCCGCGCGGCCGGCCGGCCGCCCCTGGCCATCTGCGTCGGGCACCAGGTGCTGTTCACGGCCGGGGTCGAGCACGGCGTACGCGCGGACGGCTGCGCGGTCTGGCCCGGGGTGGTCGAGCAGCTGGCGGCGGAGCGGCTGCCGCACATGGGCTGGAACACCGTGGCGACCGGCGCGGGCAGCCGGCTGTTCGCCGGGGTCGAGGACGAGCGCTTCTACTTCGTGCACAGCTACGGCGTACGCGCCCTGCCGCCGGCCCCGGGCCGGGTGGTCACCTGGGCCGAGCACCAGGGCGACCGGTTCGTGGCCGCGGTGGAGGAGGGGCCCCTGGCCGCGACCCAGTTCCACCCGGAGAAGTCCGGCGACGCCGGCGCCCGGCTGATCGCCAACTGGGTGGGGAACCTGTGACCGGCGAGGCGGCCCGCCGGCCCTGGCGCCTGTAGGGTCATCGCGTGCCGACCCCACCCACCAGTCTCGTCCTGCTGCCGGCGGTCGACGTGGCCGGCGGCCAGGCCGTGCAGCTCATTCAGGGCCGGGCGGGCTCCGAGCGCCAGTTCGGCGACCCCCGGGCCGCGGCCCAGCGCTGGCAGGACGCGGGGGCGGAGTGGATCCACCTGGTCGACCTGGACGCGGCGTTCGGCCGGGGCAGCAACGCCGAGATCCTCACCGAGGTGATCAGCCACCTGCGGATCGACGTCGAGCTCTCCGGCGGCATCCGGGACGACGACTCCCTGGAGCGCGCGCTGGCCACCGGCTGCGCCCGGGTCAACCTGGGCACCGCGGCGCTCGAGCAGCCCGAGTGGTGCGCCGAGGTGATCGGGTTCTACGGCGAGCGGATCGCCGTCAGCCTGGACGTCCGCGGCGACCGGCTCGCCGCCCGCGGCTGGACGCGTGACGGGGGTGATCTCTGGGAGACGGTGGGCCGGCTCGACCGGGCCGGCTGTGCCCGCTTCGTGGTCACCGACGTGGAGAGCGACGGCATGCTGTCCGGGCCCAACACGACGCTGCTGGCCGAGGTGTGCGCGGCCACCGAGCGGCCGGTGGTGGCCAGCGGCGGGATCAGCAGCCTGACCGACGTGCTCGCCCTCGCCGAGATGGTCCCGCAGGGCGTGGAGGGTGCGATCATCGGCACCGCGCTCTACGTGGGCAGCTTCACCCTGGAGGAGGCCCTGCGGGCGGCCGCCTCCCCGACGACGGAGACCACGCAGGCATGACCACCGCTCCCGCGGACACGTTCCGCCGCACCGGCCAGCTGGCCCAGGCGCGACCGGCCCCCGCGCTGGTCGGCCGCCTCCGCGACCTGCTGGCGGGCCAGAAGCTCGTGATCACCGGCGTCACCGGCTTCATCGGCGAGCAGCTGCTGTGGAAGATCCTCACCGAGCTGCCCGACGCCCGTCCGGCGGTGCTGGTCCGGCGCAAGGGCTCGGCCAGCGCCCGGGACCGGGTGGCCGGTCTGCTCCGCAAGCCGATCTTCGCCGACCTGGTGGCCGCCGCCGGCGGGGTCGAGGCGCTGCTGGCCGCGCGCGTGGACGTGATCGAGGGCGACCTGCCGAACGTGCCGGAGCTGCCCGCCGACCTCGACGTCGTCGTGCACTGCGCCGGGGACGTCTCGTTCGACCCGCCGATCGACCAGGCCTTCACCACCAACGTGGTCGGGACCCAGCGCCTGCTGGACCAGATGCTCGCGGCCGTGCGGGGGCCCGACGGCCGCCTGACCAAGGTGCCGCACTACGTGCACATCTCCACCGCGTACACGGCTGGGCGCCGCCGCGGCGCCATCCCCGAGGGCCCCCACCAGCACTCGGTCGACTATGCCGCCGAGACCGCGGCGGGGCTGCGGATGCGCGAATTGGTCGAGGACGAGTCGCGGACGCCGGAGCGGCTGGCCGAGCTGCGCCGCCAGGCCGAGCGGGAGCACCGCCGAGCCGGCTACCTGACCACGGCGGCCGACACCGAACGGCGCCGACTGGCCTGGGTCGAGGCCGAGTTGGTCCGGGCGGGCACCGAGCGGGCCCGGTCCCTGGGCTGGACCGACGTCTACACCTTCACCAAGGCCCTCGGCGAGTCCGCCGTGGTCGAGGCCGGTGCCGACATCCGGGTCTCGATCGTGCGGCCGGCCATCGTGGAGTCGTCCTGGAAGGACCCCTACCCGGGCTGGATCGAGGGGTTCAAGATGGCCGAGCCGCTGATCCTGGCCTACGGCCGGGGTGAGCTGCCGGACTTCCCGGCCTCGCCGGACTCGGTGATCGACGTGGTGCCCTGCGACCACGTGGTGAACGCCATCGTCGCGGTCTGCGCGACCGCTCCCGAACCGGGTGCCCCGGCGTACTACCACGTCAGCTCGGGCGCCCGGAACCCGCTGACGTTCCGGGGGATGTACAGCCACATCCGCAACTACTTCACCGCCCACCCGCTGGAGCGGACCGCGAAGCCGGGAGTGCCGCTGCCCGAGTGGCAGTTCCCCAACGGGGCCTCGGTCGAGCGCCTGGTGGCGCTGTCGGAGCGGGTCTACTCCCTGGCCGACGCGGTCGTCACCCGCGCCCCACGCTCGGAGCGGACCCGGGCGGTCGCCCGGGACCTGGACAGACGGCTGCGCCGGCTGTCCTTCGTCCGCCGCTACCAGTCGCTCTACAACGAGTACGCCGAGTCCGAGCTGCACTTCGTCGACGACCACACGCTGGCGCTGACCGAGGCGCTGCACCCCGACGACCAGGCGGCGTTCGCCTTCGACACCGCCGTCTTCGACTGGAAGACCTACATCGAGGAGGTGCACTGCCCGTCGGTGACCTCCTCCGTGCGCAGGATGGACGCGCTGCGGAGCCGGCGCGGGGCCCGGCCGACCACGATGAAGGACCTGAGCATCGACACCGCAGGCGCCGCCGCGGTCGCCGTGTTCGACCTCGACGGCACGATCATGTCGACCAACGTGGTCGAGCAGTACCTGTGGGCGCGGCTGCCCGAGCTCACCCCGGTCGGCCAGTTGGCCGAGGTGGCCCAGGTCACGCGTCGGCTGCCCGGCTACCTGCTCGCCGAGCAGCAGGACCGGGGCAGCTTCATCCGGGCCGTCTGCCGGCGCTACCGAGGGCTGGACCTGGCTGACCTGGAGCGCCGGGTGGACACCACGATGGCCCCGGCCATCCTCAGCCGGCTGTCGTCCGACGCGGTGCAGCGGATCCGGGAGCACCGGGCCGCCGGCCACACCACGATCCTGATCACCGGGGCGGTGAAGACCTTCACCCGGCCGCTGCGCGAGTTCTTCGACGTCATCGTCGCCGCCGAGCTGGCCACCGACGAGCAGGGCCGCTGCACCGGCTACCTGGCCAGCCCGCCGCTGGTGGGGGAGTCCCGGGCGGCCTGGCTCAAGCACTACGCGGCGCTGCACGGAGTCGACCTCAGCCGCAGCTTCGCCTACGCCGACAGCCACCCCGACCTGCCCATGCTGGAGACGGTCGGCAACCCGGTGGCCGTCAGCCCTGACATCCCGCTGATGCGGGCCGCGAACCGCAACGCCTGGTCGATCGTGCCGTGGCAGGTCCGACCGGCCACACCGCGCTGGCAGATCCCGCGCTGACCTAAGATCGGGCTCATGTCCGGACACTCCAAGTGGGCGACCACCAAGCACCAGAAGGCGGTCGTCGACGCCCGCCGGGCCAAGTCGTTCGCCAAGCTGATCAAGAACATCGAGGTCGCGGCCCGGATCGGGGGCGGTGACCCCGACGGCAACCCGACGCTCTACGACGCCATCCAGAAGGCCAGGAAGACCTCGGTCCCCAAGGACAACATCGACCGGGCGGTCAAGCGCGGCTCCGGGGCGGAGGGCGGCGGGGCCGACTACGAGACCCTGATGTACGAGGCGTACGGGCCGGCCGGAGTGGCCCTGCTGATCGAGTGCCTGACCGACAACCGCAACCGCTCCGCCTCCGAGGTCCGGGTGGCAGTCACCCGCAACGGGGGCACCATGGCCGACGTCGGCTCCACGGCGCGGATGTTCAGCCGCAAGGGCGTGGTGACGGTGGCCAAGCAGCAGGGCGGCCGCACGCTGAGCGAGGACGACGTGCTGGAGGCGACCCTGGACGCCGACCCGGAGGAGGTCCTCGACCTCGGTGACAGCTTCGAGATCGTGTCGGACCCGGCCAACACGGTGCCGCTGCGGAGCGCGGTGCAGGCGGCCGGCCTGGACTACGACTCGGCCGAGGTGTCCTTCGTGCCCGAGTACACCGTCGAGGTCGACGCTCCGACCGCCGAGCGGCTGATGAAGATCATCGACGCCCTCGAGGACTCCGACGACGTCCAGAACGTGTACGCCAACTTCGACGCCAGCGACGAGGTCCTCGCCTCCGTCACCTGACAGAAGTGCGCGCTCCGGCACCCACGGGCGGGTTCGTGTGGTGCGGTAGCGCGCGCAACCCGCGCAGAGTGGTTGTCCACAGATCGCTCGCCGCCCCCTTCCGGCCGGGCGACCCGGCTCAGCAGGGTGGCGGGATGCAACCACGCCCGTTGCCACCGAGTCTGGCCACACCCCTGCTCGAGGCGTACACGTTGATCTTGGAGTGCGAGGGTGACCGCACCGCACCGACAAGCGGCAGTGGAACACCGACATCTCTCGGGTCGAGGAGTTCGCCACCGAGGGCTACCGGGTGCTTCGGGTGACCGCCGAGCACATGCACCGACCGCGGGCCCTCGTCCTCCGCGTGCACGCGGCTCTCGTGGCGGGTGGCTACACCGGCCCGCCGCCGGTCTTCAGCCAGGAGTGGTGCCCGCTCTTCCCGTGAGTTGCGCCCGTCGCCACCTCCCGAGGCTGCAGCGGGGGTACCGCAGCGCGCAACCGGTCGGCCGGCGGGCGTCGATGGCCACATCTACGGTGCGGGCGTGTCCTCCCGGTTCAGTAGACTGACCGACCTTAGGCTGAGCGAACATCTGTTCGTATCGGCGCCGGCAAGGAGGATCGCGTGCGCGGTCCCGCGACTGCTTCCCGGGGTGATCTCATGCGGGTGCTGGGTATCGACCCCGGTCTCACCCGCTGCGGTCTCGGCGTGGTGGACGGGCTGCCGGGCCGGCAGCCGCGGCTCATCGCCGTGGACGTGGTGCGCACCCCGGCCGAGCTGGACACCGCCCGACGGCTGGTGCTGATCGAGGAGGCGGTGGATGCCTGGGGCGCCGAGCACCGGCCGACGGCGGTGGCCATCGAGCGGGTCTTCGCCCAGCACAACGTGCAGACGGTGATGGGCACCGCACAGGCCGCCGGCGTGGCGATGCTGGTGGCCAGCCGACGGGGCATCCCGGTCAGCCTGCACACCCCGAGCGAGGTCAAGGCGGCCATCACCGGTTCCGGCCGGGCCGGCAAGGACCAGGTCGGGGCGATGGTCACCCGGATCCTGAAGCTGGAGGAGGCGCCCCGTCCCGCCGACGCCGCCGATGCGCTGGCGCTGGCGATCTGCCACGTCTGGCGGGGTGGCACCACCGCCCGCCTCGACGCGGCCTCCATGGC
>CAXTVE010000083.1:9266-10614 GCA_964247485.1 uncultured Propionibacteriaceae bacterium | reverse complement strand
GCTAGCCCAGTGGACGAGATTCGAGCAGTTCGTGCAGCGGGAGTTCCACGCTCGGCGACGGTCAGTGCGCGGCTAGCTGCACCAGCTCGATGAGGACCCCGCCGGCGTCCTTGGGATGAACGAAGTTGATCTTCGAGTCGTTGGTGCCCCGCCGGGCGGTCTCGTAGAGCAGCCGGACGCCCCTGCGGCGCAGGGTCTCGGCGACCCGGTCGACGTCGGTGACCCGGTAGGCGAGCTGCTGGAGACCCGGGCCCGACCGGTCCAGGAACCGGGCGATGACCGAGTCCGGCGTCAGCGGCGCGAGGAGCTGGATCTGGGTCGCGTCGCTCGGGGCGGAGGACGGGGCCAGCATCGCCTCCACCACGCCCTGCTCGGTGTTGACCTCCCGGTGGCGCTCGACCAGGCCGAAGGTCTGGGTGTAAAAGGCGACCGCGGCATCGAGATCGGGAACGGCGATGCCGACGTGGTCGACGGCCAGGACCGAGTCGGACAGAGACTGGTCGATGGACATGTGATCACCCTCTCGGACCGCTGACGGGTAGCGGACCACAGACCTTGACAGAAAGGAGCAACACCCGCAGGATTTAACCATACGAAAGGTACGGATGTTTTGAGTGAAGTCTACGGGTTCGATCAAGCGGACTGGGAACGGGCGGCGGCCGGTCTGCTCCGCAGGTCCGGCCTGCTCGGCCGCGATGAGCCCGACACCCTGGTCTCCGACCGGCTGACCCGCAGGACGCTGGACGGCATCGCTGTTGCGCCCCTGGGTACCGCGGCCACGGCGGCTGGCCTCGCCGCCACGGGCCGGCCCGGCCGAACGCCCTTCACCCGCGGCATCAGTGCCGTCCCCTCCGAGTCCGGCTGGCACATCCGCACCCAGATCGGCGACCCGAGCGCATCGGCGTCGGCGGCCGACGCGCTGGACGACCTGGAGAACGGGGCGACGTCGTTGTGGCTGACCCTGGGCCGGGCCGGCATCGGCTTGGCCGACCTCGACCGTGTGCTGGAGGGGGTGTACGTCGACCTGGCGCCCATCGTCCTGCAGTGCCCGGAGGACCCGGTGGCCGCCGCCGAGGCGTTCGCGGCGCTGCTGGATCGCCGGTCCGTCCCACCGGCGGCGGGGACCAACCTGGGAGTCGACCTCTTCTCCTCGGCGCTGGACGGGGCCCCCACCGCGCCCCTGGACGATCTGGTGCGCCGGACTGCCGAGCTGGCCACCCGGTACGGCGTGCTGGGGTTCGTGGTCGACGCCACCGCCGTCCACGACCTCGGTGCCTCGGACGCCCAGGAGCTCGGCTACGCCACCGCGGTCGGCGTCTCGATCAACGCCGACGGCTCGGTCACCGTC
>CAXTVE010000083.1:3974-9256 GCA_964247485.1 uncultured Propionibacteriaceae bacterium | reverse complement strand
CAGGCGCGCGCCTACGCCCCCGCGGGGGGGGGGGCGTACGTGCGGCGGCTCCCCCCGCCCGACGGCGCCGCCCTGGACGTCGACACCGCGGCCTCCCTGCTGGAGTTCCGCTTCTCGGCCACGGTCGAGCAGCTGCCCACCATCGCCAAGCTGCGTGCCGCGCGACGCCTGTGGAGCCGCGTCTGCGAGCTCAGCGGCGTCAGCGCGGAGCTGTGTGGACAACGCCAGCACGCGGTGACCTCGCGCCCGATGATGTCGGCGTACGACCCGTGGGTGAACATGCTGCGGGTCACCGTGGCCGCCTTCGCCGCCGGGGTCGGCGGCGCCCAGGCGGTCACCGTGCTGCCGTTCGACTCCGCGCTGGGCCTGCCCGGCGCGTTCAGTCGTCGCATCGCCCGCAACACGTCCTCGCTGCTGATCGCGGAGTCCCACGTCGCGAAGGTCGTCGACCCGGCCGGCGGCGCGTACGTCGTCGAGCAGCTCACCGACGACCTCGCCCGGGCCGGCTGGGCCGAGCTGCAGACCAGCGAGCGCGGCGGCGGGGCCGGAGCCGCGATCGAGGACGGAACCCTCCGTACGCGGATCGACAGCGTCGCCGCCCGGCGGGACGAGGCGATCGCGCTCCGAGAGCGCCCGATCACCGGGGTCAGTGAGTTCCCCCACCTGCACGAACGGCTGCCGCAGCCGAAGCCGTACCCCGCCGGCCCGCCGCCAGCCCGGCACTACTCCGCGGCGTACGAGGCCCTGCGGGATCAGCCGGCGCCGGCGCCGGTCTTCCTGGCGACCATGGGCCCGATCGCCTCGTTCACCGCCCGGGCCACCTTCGCCGGCAACCTGTTCGCCGCCGGCGGGGTGGACACGGTCGGCGCCGGCAGCACCGCCGACGTGGCGGACGTGCTCGCCGCGTACGCCGGCCAAAGGGTGGTCTGTCTCGCCGGGACGGACGCGGAGTACGCGGAGTGGGGCGCCGACCTGGTCGCCGCCCTGCGCCGCAGCGGCGCCGCGTACGTCGTCCTGGCCGGGACGCCCGGCCCGCGTACGGTCGCGGCCGATCTGGTCGACGACAGTTGCGCGCGCGGCGTCGACGCGCTGGCTTTTCTGCACCGCATCCGCGAGGAGCTCAGCCGGTGATTCCCAACTCGTTCGCCGATCTGCCGCTCGACCGCCCCGCTGGTTCCGATCAGCCGTCGACCACCCCGGCCTTGGCCGCCGACGGCTGGCGCAGCCCGGAGGGGATCGTGGTGCAGCCGGTGTATACGGCCGCTGATCTGGCCGGCCTCGACCATGTCGGTGGCTTCCCGGGGTCCGCGCCGTTCGTGCGCGGTCCCTACCCGACGATGTACACCACGCAGCCGTGGACGATCCGCCAGTACGCCGGGTTCTCCACGGCGGAGGAGTCAAACGCGTTCTACCGGCGGAACCTGCGGGCGGGGCAGAAGGGTCTGTCGGTGGCGTTCGACCTGGCCACCCACCGCGGCTACGACAGCGACAACCCGCGGGTGGTGGGAGACGTGGGAATGGCCGGCGTGGCCATCGACTCGATCTACGACGCGCGGACGCTGTTCGACGGCATCCCGCTGGACCAGATGAGCGTGTCGATGACGATGAACGGAGCGGTGCTCCCGGTGCTGGCCCTCTACATCGTGGCGGCGGAGGAGCAGGGGGTGCGGCCGGAGCAGCTGACGGGGACGATCCAGAACGACATCCTCAAGGAGTTCATGGTCCGCAACACCTACATCTACCCACCCGGGCCGTCGATGCGGATCATCGCCGACATCTTCGCCTACACGGCGGCGCGGATGCCCCGGTACAACTCCATCTCGATCTCGGGCTACCACATCCAGGAGGCGGGGGCGACCAACGACCTGGAGCTGGCGTACACGCTGGCCGATGGGGTGGAGTACCTCCGGGTCGGGCTGGAGGCGGGGCTGGACATCGACGCCTTCGCACCGCGGCTGTCGTTCTTCTGGGCGATCGGAATGAACTTCTTCATGGAGGTCGCCAAGCTCCGCGCGGCCCGGCTGCTGTGGTCGCGGCTGGTGTCGGACTTCGCCCCGCTCAACCCGAAGTCGTCGTCGTTGCGGACGCACTGCCAGACCTCGGGCTGGTCGCTGACGGCGCAGGACCCGTTCAACAACGTCGCCCGGACCTGTATCGAGGCGATGGCGGCCACCCAGGGGCACACCCAGTCCCTGCACACCAACGCGCTGGACGAGGCGATGGCCCTGCCGACCGACTTCTCGGCCCGGATCGCCCGGAACACCCAGCTCCTGCTGCAGCAGGAGTCGGGAACCACCTGGTCGATCGACCCGTGGGGTGGTTCGTACTACGTCGAGCGGCTCACCCGCGACCTGGCCGACCGCGCCTGGAGCCACATCCAGGAGGTGGAACAGGCGGGCGGGATGGCGAAGGCGGTCGAGGCCGGCCTGCCGAAGCTGCGGATCGAGGAGGCGGCGGCCCGGACCCAGGCCCGGATCGACTCGGGTCAGCAGGCGGTGATCGGGGTCAACACCTACCGGGTCGAGAACGAGGACCCGATCGACGTCCTGAAGGTCGACAACCAGGCCGTGTACGCGGCCCAGGTCGCCAAGCTCCAACGCCTGCGGGCGGAGCGCGACCCGGTCGAGGTCGAGCGGACGCTGGCGGCGCTGACCGCCTCGGCCGGGCGGGGCGCGTCCCGGGGCGGCTCGCTGGAGGGGAACCTGCTCGCTCTCACCATCGACGCGGCGCGGGCCAAGGCGACGGTGGGGGAGATCAGCACCGCGCTGGAACAGGTCTACGGGCGGCACCAGGCGGTGATCCATACCATCTCGGGTGTGTATCGGTCCGAGGCCGGCGACGGCGGCTCCGTGGCCAAGGTGGTCGCGGCGACGGCCGATTTTGAGCGGGCCGAGGGCCGGCGCCCCCGGATCCTGGTCGCGAAGATGGGCCAGGACGGTCACGACCGGGGTCAGAAGGTCATCGTGTCCGCGTTCGCCGACATGGGCTTTGACGTGGACGTGGGTCCCTTGTTCTCCACCCCGGCCGAGGTGGCGCAGCAGGCGGTCGACGCCGACGTGCACATCGTCGGGGTCAGCTCGTTGGCGGCGGGGCATCTGACCCTGGTGCCGGCGCTGCGGGAGGCGCTTGGAGCTCTCGGGCGGAAGGACATCATGATCGTGGTCGGCGGTGTGATCCCGCCGGCCGACGTGTCGACCCTGCTCGCGATGGGCGCGGCCGCGGTCTTCCCACCCGGCACCGTGATCGCCGACTCGGCCCTCGACCTGCTCGCCCGGCTGTCGGGGGACACCGCCCGTTGACGCCTCGTAGATCCGGTGTCGACGTCGGCCGGCTCGTGCCGGGTGTCCGGGCCGGCGACCGTGCCGCCGTCGCCCGGGCCATCACCCTCGTGGAGTCGAGTCACCCCGACCACCGGGTCGCGGCACGGGCCATGCTGGCGGCGCTCGCCGAAGACCGCGCCGGCCGGCCCGACGTACCGCGGATCGGCATCTCCGGTGTCCCTGGTGTAGGCAAGTCGACGTTCATCGAGACTCTCGGGACCCAGCTCACCAGCACGGGGATCACGCTGGGGGTGCTGACCGTCGACCCGTCGTCGGTCCGCACCGGCGGGTCGGTGCTGGGCGACAAGACCCGGATGGGCCGGCTCGCGGTCGACCCGCGGGCCTACATCCGGCCCTCGCCGGCCGCCGGCACCCTCGGGGGCGTCGCCCGGGCCACCGCCCAGGCCATCGTCGTGCTCGAGGCGGCCGGCTTCCAGGCGGTGCTCGTGGAGACCGTCGGGGTCGGCCAGTCCGAGGTCGCCGTCGCCGGCATGGTCGACACGTTCCTGTACCTGACCCTGGCCCGTACCGGTGACCAGCTGCAGGGCATCAAGAAGGGCATCCTCGAGATGGCCGACGTCATCGCGGTGAACAAGGGCGACGACCGCGAGGTCGAGACCCGGGCCGCGGCCCGGGAGCTGGCCGGTGCCCTCCGGCTCGTCCACCGTGGCCAGCAGGACTGGGTCGTACCGGTGCTCACCTGCTCGGCCCTGACCGGCGACGGGGTCGCTGAGGTGTGGACCAGCGTCGTGGAGCACCGGACAGCCCTCGGGCCCGACGGCCTCGCCGCCAAGCGGGCCGACCAGCGGTGGGACTTCACCTGGGCCCTGGTCCGCGACGAGCTGGAGAGCCGGCTGCGCCGCTCACCGGAGCTGGCCGCCGTGCGCGACGACGTCCGGGCCGGCCGGCTCGAAGCGGTCGCCGCCGCGGACCTGATCCTGCGCAGCACCGTGCGCGTGTCGCCGACCAGTTCTCGTGCCTGAGGCACAGGAGGAAGGTCTGCCGATGGCTGCCGAGCGGGTCTGGTTCGCGAGCACGAGCGGGCCGCGGCTGGCGGGCCGCATCGACCGTCCGACCGGACCGGTCAGGGGCTGGGGCGTCTTCGCCCACGGCTTCACCCTCGGCAAGGACTCGGTTGCGGCGAGCCGCATCTGCAAGCAGCTGGCCGACGAGGGCATCGGCATGCTGCGCTTCGACAACCTCGGCTTGGGTGAGTCCGAGGGGGACTGGGGGGACGGCTCCTTCTCCCACAAGGTCGACGACACCGCCGAGGCGGTGAGGTTCCTGAACCGCTCCGGGCGACAGGTGCGGCTGCTGGTCGGGCACTCCTTCGGCGGTTCGGCGGTCATCGCCGCAGCCCATCTGGTCGAGTCGGTGCGTGCTGTGGTCAGCATCGGCGCGCCCTTCGAACCGGCCCATGTCGAGCACCACTACGACGCCCTGGTCGAACGAACCCTCGAGGAAGGGGAGGCGCCGTTCCTGATCGGCGGCAAGGCCCTTACCCTGCGCCGGCACTTCGTCGAGGACGTCCGGACGGCGGATCTACGCGGACGCATCCGCACCCTGCACCGGGCGCTGCTCGTCATGCATTCCCCGACCGACAATACTGTCGGCATCGCCAACGCGAGCGACATTTTCAGGACGGCGCGGCACCCGCGCAGCTTTGTCTCCCTGGAGGGTGCCGACCACCTGCTCACCCAGCCGAGGCAGGCCCGGAGGATCGCCCGGATCATCGGGGCCTGGGCCAACCCCTACCTGTCGTAGGTGCTCGATGGCTGATTCGGCCAGGTCACCATCTGAGAGGCAGTTGACGAGGGGTGAAACGCAGTCCCCCGCCAGTCCCCCAAACATAGGCGACTTCAAGATCAGTCAACGGTCGTATCGGTATTGAATACAGCTCTGGCTAGGATGTTTACTAGTGGAGCCAAGGGGACTCGAACCCCTAACCCCCTGCTTGCAAAG
>CAXTVE010000083.1:0-3874 GCA_964247485.1 uncultured Propionibacteriaceae bacterium | reverse complement strand
GTGGAGCCAAGGGGACTCGAACCCCTAACCCCCTGCTTGCAAAGCAGGTGCGCTACCAATTGCGCCATGGCCCCGAGAGGGACGACGTAGACGGTACGCCCTCGGTTCCCGTCGGCCCAACTGCCTTTCCGGCCAGCAGGCTCGCCGCCTCCCTCGGCGGCGACGGGCCAGACCCCGGTGCTTCCGCCCGAGCGGATGCCGGAGCTGGGTCGAGGGCGCCGAGACGGTCCAGCAGACCCACGGCCCAGGCCGAGCCAGCCGGTGACTGCAGCTTCGTCACGTCCTCGAGCGATCAAGGGGACGGGAGCTCGACGGACCCTGAGCCGGACGCCGGTTCGCCCTGGCTCGATCGGGATATGCATTCTCCAGAGCGGACATGCGAGGGAGCGACGACATGGCGGACTACGAACAGACCCAGCAGATCGATGCGCCGGCGGGGGAGGTGTTCACCTGGCTCGCGGACGTCTCCCACCTGCCTGAGTACCTCCCACCGGTGGTGGATGCCTCCATCGAGGGCCCATCCGAGGGGGACAACCCGGGACAGAAGCTCAGCACGACGCTCCAGAACCCCGAGGACGACCAGCGCACCTTCACGGCTGAGGGCTATCTGGCCGTGGACGAGGCCGCCCGGCGGATGGAGTGGGGGGCCGAGAGCGGGCGCGACTACTCGGGCTGGCTCACCGTGACGGACACCGACGGCGGCTCCCAGGTGACGGTCCACCTCTCCCTTGGGCCGCGCTCGGCGGAGGCCGACATACCGGCCGGACCCGACGGGGGAGACCCGCTGCAGGAGGGCATCTCGGCCACCCTGGAGTCGATCCGCCGCCAGATCGAGGACGGGTCCGGCAAGCTTGCTCCCCCGCCCGCCCCCGAAGGAGCCGAGCTCTCCCTCGAGGACAATCCGGCGGTCGTCGACTCGTAGCCGCGCGCGACGAGGCGTACGCCCGGCTGGTCGTCGGCAACGAGCCGGCGCCACCCAGATGAATAGTTCGTGAATAGTCCTCTCACCAGGCCCGAAGGGCTAGCCGAGCACCGATCCGGCGGCTCAGGATGAGCTGTGACCGAAGCGCTGTTCATCCTGGTCGTCCTGGTGGTCACGGCCCTGGCCTTCGACTTCACCAACGGGTTCCACGACACCGCCAACGCGATGGCCACCTCCATCGCGACCAGAGCCCTCTCCCCGCGGGCCGCCGTGACCCTGTCCGCGCTGTTGAACCTGGCGGGCGCCTTCCTCAGCATCGAGGTCGCGCTGACCGTGAGCAACAAGGTGGTCGCGATCCAGGGTCCGGACGGGAGCCCGATCCCGGACCTGATGGGCATCCCGATCCTGACCGTCGTCTTCGCCGGCCTGGTCGGCGGCATCCTGTGGAACCTCGCCACCTGGCTGGTGGGGCTGCCCTCGTCGTCCTCCCATGCGCTGTTCGGTGGGCTGATCGGCGCGGCGATCGCCGAGCTCGGCCTGCGCGGGGTGAAGTGGGACGGGGTCATCTCGTCGGTGATGATCCCGGCCGTCGCCGCTCCGGTGGTCGCCGCCCTGGTCGCCGCGATCGGGACCCGGCTGATCTACCGGATCATCGCTCGGGTGCCGGAGGCCCGGCGCGACGCCGGTTTCCGGTGGGGCCAGATCGGCTCGGCCTCGCTGGTCTCGCTGGCCCACGGCACCAACGACGCGCAGAAGACCATGGGGGTGATCACCCTCGGGCTGATCGCGTACGGCAGCTGGACCGACACCGGGTCCATCCCGCTGTGGGTCAAGGTCTGCTGCGCGGTCGCGATCGCCGCCGGCACCTACGTCGGCGGGTGGCGGGTCATCCGTACCCTCGGCAAGGGCCTGGTCGAGATCGCCCCGCCGCAGGGCATGGCAGCGGAGGCCTCCTCGGCGGCGATCATCCTCTCCTCCAGCCACCTCGGCATGGCGCTGTCCACCACCCACGTCGCCACGGGCTCGATCCTCGGCACCGGTCTGGGCCGGAAGGGTGCCGCCGTACGGTGGGGCGTGGCGGGGCGGATGGTGGTCGCCTGGCTCATCACCCTCCCGGCGTCGGCCCTCGTGGGCGCCCTGTGCTGGGTGGTCGCCAACGCGGTCGGCGGCGCCAAGGGGGTCGGCGTCGTCTTCGCGATCCTGATCGTGGCGGCCGGCGGCATGTTCGCTCGCTCCCGTCGGCACGTGATCGGCTCGCACAACGTCAACGCCGAGTGGGAGGACGGTCTCACGCCGCCCGCCCGGGCGGCCGACCGGCCCGCCGACAAGACCCCCGCCGCGGTCTGAGGAGACTGAGATGGACATTCTGACCAGAACGCTCGGCGCCCTGTGGCAGGTCGCCGCCGTCGGCATCCTGCTGGGCGCCGGCCTCCCTGCCCTCTTCGCGCTCGGGATCCGGGCGCTGAGCAGCGGTCCGGCCACCGCCGACGGCCCGGCCGACGCCCCTGCTCCCGTGTTCATGCGGTCGCTCGCCGTCGCGTGCTTCGGGTTGTGCGTGCTGGCCGTGCTCTTCGGCATCGTCGTGATCGTGTTCGGTAACCAGATCTTCGGGAAGTGATCCACCGATGCCCGTGACCACCGTGGTGACCTCGATCCTGGACTGGCTGCGGGCCGGCTATCCCCAGGGGGTCCCGCCCACCGACTACTTCCCGCTGCTGGCCTTGCTGCACCGCGGCCTCAGCCCGGAGGAGGTGCGGTCGGTCGCCGAGGAGCTGGCGCGGGCCGAGCACCTGGCGGACACCGACGACGACATCGGCCGGCTGATCACCGAGGTCACCAACGCGCCGCCCAGCGAACAGGATCTGAGTCGGGTCAGGGCTCGCCTGGCGGCCGGCGGCTGGCCGCGCGCCGACCCGCGGTCGGCGGGCTGACCCGCCGGTCCGACCCATCCCGCTCGCGACCGTGCCGGCCGGGGCTCAGGTCACCCCAGGGGCTGACCCGGGCGGCGGGAACGACGTCGGTTCGTGCTCAGCCAGCCACGTCACCGCCGAGCGGGCCGCGTCCAGGGAGGAGTACGCCGGCGCGTAGCCGAGCCGGGTCCGGGCCTTGTCGATCGAGCAGACCTGGCTGCGGTGCAGGTGCTCCCAGCTCGCCTCGGCGTGCTCGTCGGCGGTTCGGGAGCGGTACTCCTCCCAGCCGGCAAAGGTCAGCCGCGGCTCCCGGCCCCACCAGCCGTACGCCGCCTCGGCGTAGCCGCGGGCGGTCAGGGCGCGGGCGCTGACGGCATGGAAGGACTCACCGACCGACTGGTCCGGCTGCGCGATGGCCTGCTCGAAGACCTGGGCCACGTCGTCGGCGTGCACGTGGTGCATGGTCGCGGAGCCATCGCCGGGGACCAGCAGCTCCTCGCCGGCGGCGATGGTCGCCCACACCTGCGGGTCGAGGTTGCCGACGGGGTTGATCACCGGCCAGCCGGGCCCGCTGATGTGCCCCGGGTGGATCACGGTCGTCGGCAGCCCGCCGGCATCCGTCTCGGCCAGCAGCACCCCCTCGATCGCGTGCTTGGCCACCCCGTACTCACCGAACGGGAACTTCGGGTCCTCCTCCGCCATCGGCAGTGAGGTGCTCAGACCGTGCGTCCAGACGGTGCCGCAGTGCGCGAGCAGACCGACCCGCCCCCGCAGCCCCTCCACCAGCTGCCGGGCCGAGTCCGCGGTGAAGCAGACCATGTCCACCACGCCGTCGGGCCGGTGCCCCAGCACCTCGGCCGCGGTGGTGCCGTCCCGGTCGGTGGCATCGCGATCGAGCCGGACGCGTTCGCAGTCGGCCCAGGCGGGGTCGTCGTGGTACGGCTCGCGCGTTCCGCGGCTCGCCGCGATCACGGTGTGACCGGCGCGGATCAGCCGCGGGACGAGGTAGCTGCCGACGTGGCCGGTGGCGCCGAGGACGAGG
>CAXTVE010000082.1:0-10710 GCA_964247485.1 uncultured Propionibacteriaceae bacterium | reverse complement strand
GCCCACTCCGGGAGGTGGCGGGCGACCGCCTCCAGCAGGGCGTCCCGCCGGGCCCGCAGCACGGTGCGCCGGGCCGCCAGCAGCGCCGGTGCCTGCTCCAGCAGCTCGGTGAGCACCAGCTGCTCCACCGGTGCGGCGCCCAGGTCGAGCGACGCGCGGGCGTCCACCAGCCGGCCCACCAGGGCCCGCGGCGCCCTGATCCAGCCGATCCGCAGCCCGCCCCAGAACGCCTTGCTGGCCGAGCCGAGCGTGATCACGCCCGGCCCGAACGACGCGAAGGGAGCCGGCATCGCGACGCCGTCGCGCGGCCGCTCGACCAGCGTCTCGTCCACCACCGGCACCGTCTCGTGCCGTCGTAGCACTGCGGCCACCGCCACCCGCCGGTCGGCCGGCATCAGCGCGCCGGTGGGGTTCTGGAAGTCCGGGATCAGGTAGGCGAACCGCGCCGACGACTGACGCAGCGCCGGCTCGAGGTCGGCCGGCTCCCACGGGTCGGTCCGGCCACCGACGGGCAGGGCCACCGGCCGTCCGCCGGCGCGGGTCAGGGCGGTGATCGCGTTGGAGTAGGTCGGGGACTCGAGCAGCACCCGGTTCCCGGGCCCGAGCAGGCCCCGGGCCACGATGTTCAGTCCGGCGAGGGCGCCGGCGGTGACGATCAGCTGGTCCGCGGCGGTGGGCAGCCCGCGCCGGCTGAACCAGGCGGCGAGCCCCTCGCGCAGGGCCGGCAGGCCGTCGGGGAAGTAGCCCGTGCCGGTGAGCAGGCCGGGCAGCTGGTCCAGAGCGTGCGCGTACGCGGCCCCCAGCCCGGGCGGCGCCTCACTGCTCGCGCAGGTCAGACCGATCACCCCGTCGCGGCTGAACGTCGGCGCCGGCAGCAGCTCGCTGGCCACGGACCGCTGGTCGACGGTGACGTAGTTGCCCGCGCCCCGGCGGGCGGTGAGCAGCCCGCGCTGCCGCAGCAGCGCGTACGCGGCGGCCACCGTGCTGCGGCTGAGCCGGAGCACCTCGCTCAGCGACCGCTCGCTGGGCAGCCGGAGGTCGGCGACCAGCTGCCCATCGAGGATCAGCAGCCGCAGGGACTCGGCCAGGCCCTGGTAGGTGGGGGCGGTGGGCCGCCGCTCCGGCAGCAGCGCGGCGATCCGGGTGGCGGGCATCGTGCGGTCCACCAGGCCACCGTCCCACAATTGGACCTATAGAACCAGGCCAATCGGTGCCATCCTGAGTCGCGTGGCTCTGCTGACCCGTCCTGCCCCCGTCCCGCTCGCGCGCCTGTCGCCCGTCGAGCAGCTCCGAGCCGGCCGCCTTGGCCGCCGGTTGCCACAGCTGCTGGTCGGCCTGGCCCTCTACGGCTTCTCGATGGCGATGATGGTGCGGGCCGGCCTCGGCCTCAACCCCTGGGATGTGCTGCACCAGGGCCTGGACGGCTACCTGCCGGTCAGCTTCGGCATGGTCACGGTGCTGGTCGGCGCCGTCGTCCTGCTGCTGTGGATCCCGCTGCGTCAATGGCCGGGGCTCGGCACGGTGGCGAACATCGTCGTCATCGGCGTGGCCGTCGACCTCGGGCTGGCCCTGTTGCCCGCGCCGCAGGACCTGCTGGCCCGGATCGGGCTGCTGGCCGGCGGCATCGTCCTCAACGGCCTCGCCGGGGCCGTCTACATCGGCAGCCAGCTCGGCCCGGGACCCCGCGACGGGTTGATGACCGGCGTGGCCGCGCGGACCGGCGGCAGCCTCCGCCTGATCCGCACGGGCATCGAGCTGACGGTGCTCGCCGTCGGCTTCCTGCTGGGTGGGACGGCCGGGATCGGCACCGTGCTGTACGCCGTGGCGATCGGTCCGCTGGTGCAGCTGTTCCTGCCCTGGGTGGTGGTTCGGCTGCCGGCTGTCCCCAGCGAGCCGTCGGCGTAGGCTCGCGACGTGCCTGAGGCTGTGATCGTCGCCGCCGCCCGCACGCCGATCGGCCGGGCGGGCAAGGGCTCGCTGGTCGGCGTACGCCCGGACGACCTGGTCGCCGGGGTCATCGACGCGGCCCTCGACCAGGCGCCGGCCCTGGACCGGGCCACGCTCGACGACATCTACATCGGCTGCGCCGAGCCGCGCGACGAGCACGGCGGCAACGTCGCCCGCCGGGTCGGGGTGCTGCTCGGGCTGGACGGTGTCCCGGCCGCCACGGTCAACCGGTTCTGCGCGTCCAGCGTGCAGACCGCGCGGATGGCTTTCCACGCCATCCGGGCCGGGGAGGGCCAGGCCTTCGTGTCGGCCGGGGTGGAGTGCGTCTCCCGCTACCGCGGTTTCGGCAGCGCCGGGGTGGAGCCCGGGGACACCCACCACCCGGCCTTCGCCATCGCGGCGGACCGCACCACGGCGTACGCGGCGGACAACCGGACCTGGCACGACCCGCGTGCCGACGGCGAGCTCCCTGATGTCTACATCGCGATGGGCCAGACGGCGGAGAACGTCGCCACCCTGCGCGGCATCACCCGGGCCGAGCAGGACGAGTTCGGTGTCCGGTCGCAGCAGCGGGCGGAGCAGGCCATCGCCCAGGGCATCTTCGCCCGCGAGATCGCGCCGGTCACCCGGCCCGACGGCGTCGTCGTCCGTACCGACGACGGCCCCCGCCCCGGCACGACCCTGGAGGCGGTGTCCCAGCTCCGGCCGGTGTTCCGCGCCGGGGGCACGGTCACCGCGGGCAACTGCTGCCCGCTGAACGACGGCGCCGCCGCGGTGGTGATCGTCAGCGACACCCGGGCCGCCGAGCTGGGCCTGAAGCCACTGGCCCGGATCGTCGCGACCGGGGTCAGCGCCCTCAGCCCGGAGATCATGGGCCTCGGCCCGGTCGAGGCCGGCCGCCGCGCGCTGGACCGGGCCGGCATGACCATGGCCGACATGGACCTGGTCGAGATCAACGAGGCGTTCGCCGTCCAGGTGATCGCCTCCGCCCGGGACCTCAAGATCGACGAGGACCGGCTCAACGTGCACGGCGGCGCGATCGCCCTGGGCCACCCGTTCGGCTCGACCGGTGCCCGGATCATGACCACGCTGCTCAACGCGATGCAGGTCAGGGACGCCGAGCTGGGCCTGGAGACCATGTGCGTCGGCGGCGGCCAGGGCATGGCCATCGTGCTCCAGCGCCTGGCCTGATTTTTCTGTCCCGGTTGGATAGCCTTCGCGTGTGACGGACACGACATCGCTGGCCGCGCGGCCGGCCTCGGTGGGGGCGGTCCTGCTCGCCCAGGTCGAGGCCAGTCCCGCGAAGGAGGCCTTCCGCTACCTGGAGGGCGAGCGCTGGGTCTCCCTGACCTGGGCCGAGACCAAGGACCGGGCCTACCAGCTCGCCGCCGGCCTGCTCGCCCTGGGCGTCGGCCGCGAGGAGCGGGTGGCCATCGCCAGCAACACCCGGATCGAGTGGATCCTCGCCGACCTGGCGGTGATGTGCGCCGGCGGCGCGACGACCACGGTCTACCCGACGACCACCCACGAGGACGTCTCCTTCATCCTCGCCGACTCCGAGTCCAAGATCATCTTCGCCGAGGACGACGGGCAGGTGGCCAAGATCCTCGACCACCTCGACGATCTGCCGGCGCTGCACACGATCGTGCAGATCGAGGGCCGCAGCGACCACCCCAAGGTGATCAGCTGGGATGAGCTCGTTCAGCGCGGGACGGACGCGCTGGCGGCCGAGCCGGACGCGGTGGACCAGGTCATCGCCGGTATCGACGCCGATGATCTGGCCACCCTGATCTACACCTCGGGTACCACCGGCCGGCCCAAGGGCGTACGCCTGCTGCAGGACAGCTGGACCTACATCGGCGTCGCCGCCGAGGCGTACGACATCATCTATCCCGACGACCTGCAGTACCTCTGGCTGCCGCTCAGCCACGTGTTCGGGAAGTGCCTGATCGCCATCCAGCTGCGGATCGGCTTCGCCACCGCGGTGGACGGTCGGATCGACAAGATCGTGGACAACCTGGGCGTGGTCCAGCCCACCTTCATGGCCGGCGCCCCGCGGATCTTCGAGAAGGTGCGCGCCCGGGTGATGACCCAGGCCTCGCACGGGGTCAAGGCCAAGATCTTCGACTGGGCGTTCGGGGTCGGCCGCCGGGTCTCGCCGCTCCGGCTGGCCGGTCAGGAGCCGAGCGGGCTGCTCAAGACCCAGCACGCGCTGGCTGATCGCCTGGTCTTCAGCAAGATCAAGGCCCGGATGGGCGGGCGGATCCGGTTCTTCGTCTCCGGCTCCGCGGCGCTCAACCGCGAGGTCCAGGAGTGGTTCCACGCCGCCGGCCTGCTCGTCCTCGAGGGCTACGGCCTGACCGAGACCAGCGCGGCGACGTGCGTGAACAACCCCCGGGCCACCCGCTTCGGCACCGTCGGTCCGCCGCTGCCCGGATCCGAGGCCAAGATCGCCGACGACGGCGAGGTCCTGATCAAGGGGCCGGGGGTGATGGCGGGCTACCACAACCAGCCCGAGGCGACCGCCGAGGTGCTCACCGACGGCTGGTTCGCCACCGGCGACATCGGCGAGATCGACGACCACGGCTACGTCCGGATCACCGACCGCAAGAAGGACCTGATCAAGACCTCCGGCGGCAAGTACGTCGCGCCGCAGAAGGTCGAGGGCGTGCTCAAGGCCACGTCGCCCTACGTCAGCCAGGTGATCATCCACGGCGAGGGGCGCAAGTACATCACCGCGCTGATCACGCTGGACCCCGAGGCCATCGAGGGCTGGGGGAGCGGGCAGAACCTCAGCGCCAGCTCGGCCGAGGAGCTGGCCGGCACGTCCGAGGTCCGGGACCTGATGCAGGGCCACATCGACCAGGCCAACGGCAAGCTCGAGCGCTGGGAGACGATCAAGCGGTTCACCATCCTGACCAGCGAGCTCACGGTGGACGAGGGCGAGGTCACGCCGAGCCAGAAGGTGCGCCGGCGTGCCGTGGAGAAGCGCTACGCCGACAAGCTCGACGCGCTCTACGACAAGGACTGAGTTGCCGTTGGGGCCGAGTGACGCGGGCCCGCGCGGCGCGGAGCGTCGTCATGGCCACAGCCTCACCTACTCGTGTCCGGTGCGGTGGGGGGACCTCGACGCGCAGGGCCACGTCAACAACGGAACCTTCGTCGACTACCTGCAGGAGGCGCGCGTCCACTTCCTGCTCGGCGGACCGCCCGTCATCGCGACGATGCTCGACGCGGGCGTCCTGGTGGTCAGCCACCAGGTGGAGTACGTGCGCCCGGTCGGGCTGACCGACGCGGTGCAGATCGAGCTCTGGGTCGACGCGGTGGGCGGCAGCCGGTTCGTGGTCGGCTACGACCTGCGTGACGCCGGCGAGCTCGCGGTGCGGGCGCGGACGGCACTGGTGCCCTTCGACCTGGCGGGCAACGCCCTGCGGCGGCTCCGCGTCGAGGAGCGGGACTGGCTCCGGGAGCGACTGGCCCCGGCCGAGCCACTGCGGGCCCTGGCCGACCCCGGCGTACGCGGTCGGGAGCTGGTCGTACCGCTGGCGGTGCGCTGGTCGGACCTGGACGCGTACGGGCACGTGAACAACGTCAAGCTCTACGACTATGTGCAGCAGGCCCGCATCGCGATGATCGGTGAGACGGTGCACTGGTCGCCGGAGGATGTCTGGATGGTCGCCCGGCAGGACGTGCACTACCGCGCGCCGCTGGACTTCCGGACCGAGCCGTACGCGGTGGCCACCTGGGTGACCGCCGTGGGGAACCGGTCCTTCACCCTGGCGGCCGAGGTCCGCGACCCTGGCTCCGGCACCGTCTACGCGACCGCCGGCACCGTCGTGGTCGGCACCCGGCCGCTGACGCCCGAGCAGCGGGAGCGACTCGGCGGAGCGTGACGGTGGCTGCGTCCCGTCACTAGGCTGACAGCATGGTCAGCGCCGCCCCCGCCAGTCAGACCCAGGCCCTGCTGCTCCGCGAGGGGGAGGTCGCCGTCCACGAGACCCCGGTGCCGGAACCCGGTCCGCACCAGGTGCTGGTCGAGGTGTCCGCCGTCGGCGTCTGCGGTTCGGACGTGCACTACTTCGACCACGGTCGGATCGCCGACCACGTCGTACGCGAGCCGCTGGTCCTCGGGCACGAGGCGTCGGGCACGATCCGGGCGGTCGGGGCCGAGGTGCGCGCCCGGGCGCCGGGGCAGCGGGTCGCGCTGGAGCCGCAGGAGACCTGTGGGCGCTGCCGGGAGTGCCTGGCCGGGCGCTACAACCTCTGCCCGCAGGTGGTGTTCTTCGCCACGCCGCCGGTGCACGGGGCGTTCGGGCAGTACGTCGTGCTGGACGCGATCCGGGCCCACCTCGTACCGGACTCGCTGTCCGACGAGGCGGCGGCCCTGATCGAGCCGCTGTCGGTGGCGGTGTGGGCCGCGCACAAGGCCTCGATCGCGCCCGGCGACCGGGTGCTGGTCACCGGGGCGGGTCCGGTCGGGCTGCTCTGTGCCGATGTGGCCCGGGCCCGCGGGGCCGCGTCCGTCGTGGTCAGCGACACCAACGCCGCGCGGCTCGCGGTCGCGGGCGAGCGCGGCGCCCAGCAGACCGTCGACGTGTCGGCCGGGGCCCTGGAGGACCAGGTGGAGCCGGTCGACGTGGTGCTGGAGTGCAGCGGGGCCGGCCCGGCCGTCCGCTCCGCCTTCGCCGTCACCGGACCGGCGGCCCGGGTGGTGCTGATCGGCATGGGCGCGGCCACCCTCGAGCTGCCGGTGGCCCTGATCCAGCAGCGCGAGCTGCTGGTCACCGGGACCTTCCGCTACGCCAACTGCTACCCGGCCGCCATCGCCCTGGCCGCGAACGGCGTCATCGACCTGGACGGGCTGGTCACCGCCAAGTTCGGGCTGAAGCAGGTCACCGAGGCGCTGACCGTGGCCAAGACCGACCCAGCCACCCTCAAACCGGTGGTCTATCCCGGCGTCGACCGCGTCTGACCGACCGCACCGAGCACAGGTTGCTACCGCTCTGCACAGGCTGCAACCTGTGCTGAGCGACCGAAAGCTATGCCGGCATAGGTTTCCGGACGGGCGCACGGGGCGCGCGGGCGGGACGGTCAGGCGAGCAAGCCCGAGGTGGCGCGGCGGTCGTCGCCGGCCTGGTTGACCATGAAGTACGCGGCCCGCTCCAGATAGGTCCAGAGCTCGGTCCGCTGGTCGTCGGGCAGGTCCAGCGACGCGACCGCGTCCTGCATGTGGGTCAGCCAGCGGTCGCGCATGTCCGGGGTGACCGCGAAGGGGGCGTGCCGCATCCGCAGCCGCGGGTGCCCGCGTTCGTCGCTGTAGGTGGTCGGCCCGCCCCAGTACTGCTCGAGGAACAGCCGCAGCCGCTCCTCGGCCGGACCGAGGTCCTCCTCGGGGTAGAGCGCGCGCAACGGTGGGTCGGAGGCAACACCTTCATAGAACCGCTTGACCAGGGCCACGAAGGTCTCGTGACCGCCGATCGCGTCGTAGAACGTCGGGGCGGGTAGCGGGTTGGACATCGATCCCATTGTCCACGGCCCGCCAGGCCTGAGGCAGGATGGGGCGCGAAGTTGAACCGACAACGAAGGAGACACGGCATGGCCACGGTCCGCACCGCGGAGGCCCACTGGGAAGGTTCGCTGATGGAGGGGCACGGCGAGGTCGACCTCGTCTCGTCCGGCATCGGCCAGTTCGAGGTCAGCTGGCCCTCCCGCGCCGAGCAGCCGAACGGCAAGACCAGCCCGGAGGAGCTCATCGCAGCCGCCCACTCCACCTGCTTCTCGATGGCGCTGTCCCACGGGCTGGCCGGCGCCGGCAACCCGCCGACCAGTCTGGACACCAAGGCCGAGGTGAGCTTTCAGCCCGGCCAGGGCATCACGGGGATCGCGCTGACCGTGACCGGGGTCGTCCCGGGCCTGTCCGCCGAGGACTTCGAGCGCGCGGCTCAGGACGCGAAGGCCAACTGCCCGGTATCCCAGGCGCTGACCGGGACCACCATCACGCTGGCGGCGTCGCTGGCGGAGTGACCGGCGGGGTCGGCTCGGCCGGGGCGGGAGGCCGCCCCGGCCCGCCCTGGCTGAAGTTGCCGACCCGCAGCACCTCGCCGTTGCGGACGTACCAGGTCGAGCCGTGGTCGTCCCGCAGCCGGGTGACCCGGAGACCGATACCCTCGACCACGCCGGACGCCATCTCCAGGTCGACGTAGTCGCCCACCCCGAGCTGATCCTCGACGAGCAGGAAGATCCCGGACACCAGGTCCTTGACGATGCTCTGGACACCGAAGGCGATCGTCACCGCGACGATCGAGGTTCCGGCGACGATGGTGGTGATGTTGTAGCCGAGCTCGGTCAGGATGGTCAGCGCCGCGACGACCGTGATCACCAGGGTGGCCGCGCTGCGGGACAGTGAGCCGAGGGCACCGATCCGCTGCTCGCGGCGCGCCGACGGCAGGGTGGTCGCTTCGACCAGAGCCTGAGCGGCCCTGAACTTGAGCCGTGGCTGGGGTCCGATCGCCTGGCGGACCCAACGGTCGATGAGCCGGCAGAGCAGCTGGCGCGCCGCGATCGCCACCAGGATCAGGAAGACGATCCGCAGCGGGGTGAACGCCGCCAGCTCGGCGAGGTCGTCGGGGAACCAGTCCGGCACGGGACCACCCTAGAGCGGGAATTGGCGGGAACCGGACGGTCTCTGGCCGACCGATCCGCTTGTCCGCCGGGCCGGACAGCCGCAGAGTGTCCGGGTGACTTCCGCCGCCACCGACTCCCCGCTGACCAGCGACCGGGACTCGCCGCCGGTGGACTGGCGGGTGCTCGGCGCGGTCGTCTTCACCGTGCTCGCCTGGGCCTCGGCCTTCGTGGTGATCCGCTTCGTCGCGTACGACTTCACCCCCGGTGGGCTGAGCCTGGGCCGGCTGCTGGTGGGCAGCCTTGCGCTGACCGCCATGACGACCGGACGCACCTGGACGAGCAAGGGGGACGACGCCCTCGGACCCCCGCGGAAGCCCGGTCTGGTCCGGATGACCGGGCGGGAGTGGGCGCTGGTCGGACTGATCGGTGTTGCCTGGTTCGGCGTGTACAACATCGCCCTGAACGCCGGCGAGCGCCGCGTCGATGCGGGCACCGCCGCCATGCTGATCCAGCTGGCGCCGATCATGATCGGCATCCTGGCCGGGGTCCTGCTGGGCGAAGGCTTCCCGCGCCGGCTGGTCGTCGGCGGCCTCGTCGCCTTCGCCGGCACCCTGGTCATCGGGATCAGCACGGGTGCAGGTCAAGGCCACTCCGACGTGGCGGGCGTGCTGCTGGTGCTGCTCAGCGCCACCGTGTACGCGGTGGCCATGGTCGCGCAGAAGGTCGTGCTGGGCCGGATCCCGGGGCTGCAGGTGACCTGGCTCGCCTGCGTCATCGGCACCGTGGTCTGCCTGCCGTTCGCCGGCTCCCTGCTCGCCGACCTGGGCGACGCCGCGCCGCTGGCCATCGTCGGCGTGGCCTATCTCGGCGTGGTGCCCACGGCGTTCGGTTTCGCGACCTGGGCGTACGCGCTGGGCCGCACCCCGGCCGGCAAGCTGGGGGTCACGACCTTCGCGGTGCCGCCGGTGGCGATCGGCCTGGGCTGGCTGTTCCTGGACGAGGTGCCGACACTGCTGGCCGTGGCGGGCGGAGCGCTGGCCCTGGTCGGCGTGGCCATCGCCCGGCGTGCGCCGGGGCGGCGCGGGCACGCCCGGTCATGACCTGACCGACCGGCCGTCTGACCGGCGGCAGCGTACGGGGCCTCGCGATCCCGGCCGTCCCCCGCCTGCTGCCGCACCTGGCGGCCGGTCGCCCTAGCGGCGGTAGGTGACCCGGCCGGCCCAGACGGTGGCGACCACGGGGTCGGGCAGCTCGCGGCCGTGCCACGGGTTGTTGCGGGACCGGGAGGCCGAGTCGCCGCGGTCGACCACGGATCGGGTGGTCGGGTCGATCAGCACCATGGTGCCCGGCGACCCGACGGTCAGCGGGCGGCCCTGGTCGGGCAGCCGGGCGATGTGCGCGGGGACCACTGACATCCGCTCGGCGACCTCCCGCCAGCCGAGCCGGCCGGACAGCACCATGGTCTCCAGCACCACCCCGAGGGCCGCCTCCAGCCCGAGCATGCCGAAGGCCGCCTCGGTGAAGGCGTGCTCCTTGTCGTGGCGGGCGTGCGGGGCGTGGTCGGTGGCCACCGCGTCGATGGTCCCGTCCGACAGCGCGTCCCGCAGCGCCGTCACGTCCTCGGCCGGCCGCAGCGGCGGGTTGACCTTGAAGGTCGGGTCGTACGTCGCCACCGCGTCGGTGGTCAGCAGCAGGTGGTGCGGCGTCACCTCGGCGGTCACCGGCAGCCCACGGCCCTTGGCCCAACGGAGCACCTCCACCGTCTCCGCCGTGGATACGTGGCAGACGTGCAGCCGCGACCGGGTCAGCCCGGCCAGCTGGACGTCGCGGGCGACGACGGTGGCCTCGGCCGCCGCCGGCCAGCCGGGCAGCCCCAGCCGCCCGGACACCTCGCCCTCGTGGCAGCAGGCGTCGGGCCCGGCCAGCTGCGGGTCCTGGGCGTGCTGGGCGACCACCCCGTCGAAGGCCCGCACGTACTCCAGCGCCCGGCGCATCAGCCGGGAGTCGGCCACGCAGTGCCCGTCGTCGGAGAAGACCCGGACCTGGGCGGCGGAGCGGGCCATCAGGCCCAGCTCGGCCAGCTCGGCGCCGGCCAGTCCCTTGCTCACCGCGCCCACCGGCACCACCTGCGCCGACCCG
>CAXTVE010000081.1:0-10750 GCA_964247485.1 uncultured Propionibacteriaceae bacterium | reverse complement strand
GGTGAGGACCACCCGCTCGACCGGATCGCCGTGCTCCTGCAGCACCCGCAGGCCGAAGGCCAGGCTCCACAGGATGCCCTCGATCGCGGCCCGGGCCACGTTGGCCGGGGTCAGGTTGCCCAGTGACATCCCGACCAGCTCGCCCCGCGCCTCGGGCAGCGGCGGCGTCCGCTCCCCCTCCAGGTAGGGCACGAAGGCCAGCCCAGCGCTGCCCGCCGGCGCGCTGAGGGCCAGCCGGGCGAGCTCGGCGAAGTCGACCCCGAGCAGCTGCGCGGTGGCCGACAGGTTGCGGGCCGCGTTGAGGGTGCAGACCAGCGGCAGGAAGTTCCCCGTCGCGTCGGCGAAGCCGGCCACCGTCCCGGTCGGGTCGTGGCTCTGCTGCCCGCTGGTGATGAACGCCGTGCCGCTGGTGCCGAGCGACACCACGGCCGTACCCGGGGTGAGCCCCAGCCCGAGCCCGGCGGCCATGTTGTCCCCGGTGCCCGGGGCGAGGCGTACGCCCTGCGGGGTCTCGCCGACCACTGCGTCCGGGGCTGCGACCGTGGGCAGCCGGAGGTCGCGACCGAGGGCGAGCCGCACCAGGTCGTCCCGGTAGGCGTTCGCCGTGGCGTCGAAGTAGCCGGTGCCGGAGGCGTCACCCCGATCGGTGGCCGGCGCCGAGCGCCGCCCGCCCAGCTGCCAGGTCAACCAGTCGTGCGGCAGCAGCACCGAGGCGGTCCGGTCCGCCTGCTCCGGCTCGACCCGGGCCAGCCAGCGCAGCTTGGCCACGGTGAACGCGGCGAGCGGCACCGAGCCGACCTGCTCGGCCCAGACCTGCGGACCGCCCAGCTCCCCGTGCAGGTCCACGGCGTCCGGGGCCGAGCGGTTGTCGTTCCACAGCAGGGCGTCGCGGACCAGGGAGCCGTCCTCATCCAGGGTCACCATGCCGTGCTGCTGGCCGCCCACGGCCAGCGCCTCGACCCCCTCCAGCAGTGCGGGGTCGCGGGTCGCCTCGGCGTACGCGTCGAGCCAGGCCTGGGCGCTCACCTCGGTGCCGGGCGGGTGCGGCGCGCGGCCGGTGCGGAGCACCTGACCGGTCTCGGTGTCGCAGACCACGACCGAGCAGGACTGGGTGGACGAGTCGACTCCGGCGACGAGGCTCATTCCCGCACCGTAGTCGAGGCCGTCCGGGGGTCGACCCCAGCCTCGACACTCGCATGAAACCTGGCGGTAACGCGGTGGACCTACCTTTCCCTCAACGCCGCCGCCGGCGGAGAGGAGGCTGCCCTGTGATCGAGCACGTCGACCCGTTCATCGGGAGCTCGGCCACCGATCTGCCGGTCCCGCACGGCCTGGCCCGGGCGTGGTGGTGGCCGAAGCCGCAGGTCGGCAACACCCACCCGGGGGCGACGTTCCCATTCGGCATGGTCTCGGCGTGCGCGTACTCCGGCGCCTACCCCACCGGCTACGGCCGGTACTCGCTCAACACCGAGGGCGTGCCCACCGAGCTGCACGACCGGCCCCTCGCGTCGGGTTTCACCCACTTCCAGCAGTCCGGCACCGGCGCGATCCGCAAGTACTACAACTACTTCCGGGTGACCCCCATGCTGGAGCCGCTGGACGCCCTCGGCGACAGCTGGGACGTGAGCGACGAGCGGGCCGAGCCGGGCTACTACGCCTGCACCCTCGGTTCGGGCATCCGCTGCGAGCTGACCGTCGGCCCGCGCAGCGCGGTGCACCGCTACACCTTCCCCGCCCACCGGGACGCCCGGGTGGTGATCGACTTCTCGATGGGCGGGCTGGCCATCCCGTACGGCGCCACCGTTCCGCTGCGGGCCCACCTGGAGGCCCTGGGGCCCGGCGTCGCCCAGGCCGAGACCGTCGTCGAGGGGGCCCCGCTCGCCACCCACGTGGAGTGCGACGCCGCCGACTGGCGGCAGCTGCTGTGGTACGACCGGCGGCTGATGCACGGCGGCACCCGGCTGGACTTCGACCGGATCCGGCCGACCACCCTGCGACCGTTCGGGCTGATGTGGCGCGGTCCGACCGACCCCGGCCAGGTGCTCGAGGTGCGCTTCGGGTTCTCGCTGCGCGGCGTCGAGCAGGCCCGGGCCAACCTGCAGGCCGACTGCGCGCTGCTGCGGTCGCGGCCCGTCCCCGGCGTACCGGCCGGCCCGCCGGACGAGTCGTCACCCGAGCACGAGGATCCGGCCATCCCGGTGGCGGGGCCGGGCGCCTTCGAGGGCCGCCGGCGGCAGACCGCGGCCGCCTGGCGCGAGCACCTGGAGACCGTCGCGGTGGAGACGCCGTCGGCGGAGCGGCGGACGATCTTCGCCACTGCGCTATACCACGCGTTGATCAAGCCGTGCTTCGCCGCGAACGAGAGCCCGTTCTGGCCGAGCAACGGCCCGTTCGCCTTCGACATCTGCACCATGTGGGACATCTACAAGACCCAGCTGCCCCTGATCACCGCCCTGTTCCCCAGCCGCGCCAGCGAGCTGGCCAACGCGCTGCTGAACATCTGCGAGGAGGAGGGGAACATGCCCATCGGCTACCGGATGGCCAAGGGCGCCGACCGCTTCTCCCGCCAGGGCAGCGCGCTGGCGCACACCTTCCTCGCCGACCTGTGCCAGCTCGGGGTCAACGGGGTGGACTGGGACTGGGCCCTCTGCCACATGGACAACGACCTGCGCCGCGCGTACGGCGAGGAGTTCCTGCTCCGCGGACTCACCCACCCGATCACCCACACCCTCGACCTGGCCTTCGGCTACGCGTGCACGGCCAAGGTCGCCCGCTACGTTGGCGACGCCGCCCTCGGCGAACAGCTCGAGGAGCTGGCCGCGCGCTGGGTGAACGCGTTCGATCCCGACAGCGGCCTGCTCGTCGACTCGGCGTACTACGAGGGCGGCAAGTGGAACTACTCGTTCCGCATCCTGCACGACATGCAGGCCCGCATCGAGCTGGCCGGGGGCGACGAGACGTTCCTGGCCCTGCTGGACCGCTTCTTCGGTTACGGCGCCGACCCGGTCGTCCAGGTCGGGGAGCGGCCGACCGTGGAGGAGCTCGCCGCCGGGTACGCGCTGAACCGGTTCGAGGGCCTGAACAACGAGCCGGACATGGAGGCGCCCTGGGCGTACCACTACGTCGGCCGGCCGGACCGGACGGCGGAGGTGGTGCACGCCGCGCTGCACAACATGTTCGGCCTCGGCCGCGGCGGACTGCCCGGCAACGACGACTCGGGGGCGCTGAGCTCGTGGTACGTCTGGGCGGCGCTCGGTCTGTTCCCCATCGCCGGGCAGAGCCTCTACCTGGTCAACTCGCCCTCCTTCGCCTGGTCGCGGATCCGGCTGGACAGCGCCGAGCTGGTGATCGCGACCGAGGGTTTCGTCGAACCGCAGCCGGACGGTCCGGCGCAGTACGTGCAGTCGGCGCGCTTCAACGACGAGGAGCTGGACCGCAGCTGGCTGACCGCGCGCGACCTGCACCGAGGCGGCCGGCTGACCGTCCGCCTGGGACCGGAGCCGTCGGACTGGGGCCGCGGCACCCGGCCGCCCTCGGTCTCGAGGCCCGGCTCGGGCTACCCGACGAGCTCGACGGCGCCGCTGCCCGCCGACATCGCCGGTTGACCGGTGCCCGCCCGCCGGCGGACCCGCAGCACCCCGAAGAGAGCCACTTGAGGAGGAACGCACATGGGAACCTGGACGACCGACCAAACTCCCGACTCCGGCCCACCACGCCGGCGGCTGGTCCTCGTGGTCCGGGCCGACCCGGTGATCTGCGGGCACTCCGGCGAGGCGCGCAACCTGGCCGAGGCGGCCCTGCACCGAGGCTTCACCGAGGTCCGCATCGTGACCTGGTCGCTGGACCTGCTGGCGTCCTCGGGCCTGCCCCTCAAGCCGCTGGACGGCGTGCTGCCCTACAGCGAGGGCATCGAGGTCGAGCGCCCCGAGCCGGTGGGCGACTACAAGGTGCCCGACGGCCGCCACCTCGCCGGGATGACCGGCCGGCTGGTCGAGCTGTTCACCGACGGGGTGCCCACGGTCGCCATGTCGCTCTACCTGAGCCCGCACACCCTCGCCGTCTCCGAGGCGCTCCGGGTGGCCAGGAGCACCGGGCTGCCGGTGCCGGTCACCACCATCGCCGAGGCGGTCGGCTCCGACGTCACCAACGTGGTGCGGTCCTGCGTGGCCGCCGGCCGCTTCGGCGCGGCGGCCCAGGTCCTGGCGGCCTATCTGGACAGCGATGTCCCGGTCGCGGTGTCGGACTACACCCGGCAGCTGATCATCGCCGAGGCCGACGACGTCGACGCCCGGCACGGCACGACCTTCGGTGACCGCTGCCGACAGCGGGTGACGATCTCCTACCCGGCGGTAAACACTTCGGCCTTCCTCGACCTGGACCCGGCGGGGACGGAGCGTGTCCTCGCCGCCCGTGGCTTCGCCCCCGACCGCTACGTGCTCTTCCTGTCCCGGCTCGCCCACGCCAAGGGGGTCGACGACCTGATCGCCGGGTTCGCGGCCAGCGCCGCGTCGGCCGACCTGTCGCTGGTGATCGTCGGCGACGGGCCGCAGGCGGACCACCTGCACGAGATCGCCGCCGCCTCCCCGGCGGCGGCGCGGATCTGCTTCCTCGACGACGTGGACGACGACGAGAAGCCGCACCTGATGGCGGGCTGCGCGGCGTTCGTGCTGCCCAGCAAGCCCCGGCCGGAGTTCGTGGAGACCTTCGGCATCGCCCTGGTCGAGAAGATGCTGGCCGGCGGCGGGCCGGTCATCACCACCGACACCGGCGGGATCGGCGAGGCGGTCGGGGACACCGCACTGATCGTCCCCGTCGAGAGCCCGGACTCGATCACCGCAGCGCTGGACCTGGCCGTCACCATGCCGCTCCCGGAACGGGCCGACATGGCCGAACGGGCCCGGGCGCACGCGCTACAGTTCGACCGCATGAACGTCTTCGAGGCCCTGCTGGACCGGGTGGACAGGGCCATGACGCCGGCCCCGGCCGGGTCGATGGCCGGGCCACCGCGGCTGGCCCTGCGGTGAGCTCGGCGACAGCGGGTGGATCGCTGCGGGCCCGGGTCGAGGACGCCAGTCGGCCGCTGCTGACCCGGCTGCACGCCCTGCCCTCGATGCTGGTGCCGCTCGGCACCGTGGCGCTGATCGCCATCGGGGTGCTGGCCCCGCTGCCGGTCGGTCTGGTCGCCCTGGGTGTGGTACTGGTCTTCATCGGCTGGATCGGCTACCTGTCCTGGCCGGTGGCCAGCATCGGCGGCAAGCTCTGGCGGCTGCTCATCGTGGCCCTGATCATCACTCTCGGGGTGGTCCGCTCCTAGGGCTCCCGGGGGGCGGCCGGTCGGCCGGACTTGACGCCAGCGTGCCCGTAAATGAAAATGGTTTTCATGCTAAGTAGGTCGTCGCCCGGTCTGCTGCTGCCCGTGCTCACGCTGCTGGTGGCCGGCTGCGCGCCGACGGCACCGGCGGGGACGGCCGGCACGGTGGACCAGCTGGACATCGTGACGGCCGCGTACCCCTTCTCGTTCGTCGCCGAGCGGGTCGCCGGCGTTCGCGGCCGGGTCACCAGCCTCACCCAGCCCGGCGCCGAACCGCACGACGTGGAGCTCACGCCGCGCCAGACCGCCGAGGTGATCGACGCCGATCTGGTGGTTTACGAGCGCACCTTCCAGCCGGCCGTGGACGCCGCGGTGGCGCAGACCCGGTCGGACCATGCGCTCGACACCACCACTGTCGTGCCGCTGCAGGACCTCGGGACCGAGCACGAGCACGCCGAGGGTGCGCAGCACCAGGAGGGCGACGAGCACGGGCTCGACCCGCATGTGTGGCTGGACCCGACCCGGCTGGCGACCATCGGCACGGCCGTGGCCGACCGGCTCACCGCCCTCGACCCGGAGCGGGCGACCGACTACCGTGCCAACGCGACAGCCCTGGCGGCCGAGCTGACCGAGCTGGACACCGAGTACCGCTCCGCCCTGCAGGACTGTGCGCGGACCGAGTTCATCACCTCCCACCAGGCGTTCGGCTACCTGGCCCAGCGCTACGGGTTGACCCAGATCGGCGTCAGCGGACTGAGCCCGGACGCCGAGCCCTCGCCGGCCCGGATCGCCGAGATGCAGGACGAGGCCACGGAGCACGGCATCACCACGATCTTCTACGAGACCCTGGTCGCACCCGACGTGGCCCAGGCCATCGCCGGCGACCTGGGTCTGCGGACCGACGTCCTCGACCCCGTGGAGGGCGTGACCGCGGAGTCGCGGGGTACGGACTACGTTGCGATCATGAGGTCCAACCTGACGGCGCTGAAGGCCGCCAACGGATGTCGCTGACCGACCCTCCGGCGCTGGCGACCCAGGACCTCGTCGTCGAGCTCGGCGGCGCGCCGGTGCTGCGCGGGGTGACCGCCGTGGTCCGGCCCGGCGAGGCCGTCGCCCTGCTCGGCGGCAACGGGTCGGGCAAGACCACCCTGGTCCGTGCCGCGCTCGGCCTGGTGCCGCACCAGTCCGGCACCGTCCGGCTGTTCGGCGAGACCCCACAGCGGACCCGCGCCTGGCGCCGCATCGGCTACGTCCCGCAGCGCACGACCGCTGGCCTGGCCGGGGCCAAGGTGCGGGAGGTGGTCGCCTCCGGCCGGCTGGCCCGCCGCCGGCCCTTCCGGCCACCGAGCGAGGGGGACCGGCAGGCGGTCCGGGACGCCCTGGACGCGGTCGGGCTGGCCGGCCGGGCCGGCACCGAGCTGGCCCACCTGTCCGGCGGCCAGCAGCAGCGGGTGATGATCGCCCGGGCCCTGGCGGGCACCCCCGACCTGCTGGTGCTCGATGAGCCCACGGCCGGAGTCGACCTGGAGCACCAGGAGGTGCTGGCGCAGCTGCTCACCCGCCGGCTGGCCGCCGGCATCGCGCTGCTCGTGGTGCTGCACGAGGCCGGGCCGCTGGCTCCCCTGATCGACCGCGCGATCCGTCTCCGTGACGGCCGGGTCGTCGACGCGGACCACGATCATCACGATCACGGGCCCGCGGCCCACGGGCACGGCGAGCCCGACCAGCACGGCCGGGCCGCCGACCGGACCGGGCTCAGCGGACCCGGGCTGGACGGAAGGCGGACGCGGTGATCGAGCTGCTCGGCTACCCCTTCATGCAGCGGGCCCTGCTCGCCGCGCTGCTCACCGGGCTGATCGCGCCGGCCATCGGCACCTACATCGTGCAGCGCCGGCTCAGCCTGCTGGGGGACGGACTGGGGCACGTGGCGATCGCCGGGGTCGGGCTCGCCCTGCTCACCGGCCAGGCGCCGGTCCCGGTCGCGGTGGTGGTCGCCGTCGCGGGCGCGGTCGCGGTCGAGCTGCTGCGCCAGTTCGGCCGCGCGACCGGGGACGTCGGGCTGGCGATCCTGTTCTACGGCGGGCTCGCGGCCGGCGTCTTGATGTCCGGCATCGCCGGGGCGGGCGCGGGCGCCCTGTCGGCGTACCTGTTCGGCTCGCTGACCTCGGTCACCGCTGGCGACCTGGTCGTCATCGGCGTCCTGGCCGTGCTGGTGCTCGTGCCGGCGATCGGGCTGGTCCCACAGCTGTTCGCGGTGACCGGCGACGAGGAGTTCGCCCGGGTCCAGGGACTGCCTGTCCGCTTCTACAACGTGCTCGTCGTCGTGCTGGCCGCGATCACGGTGACGCTCGCCATGCGGACCGTCGGGCTGCTGCTGGTCAGCGCGCTGATGGTGGTGCCGGTGGCCGCGGCGCGCAACCTGGTCAGCGGTTTCGTCGCCGCCCTCGGCCTGGCGATGGCGCTCGGGGTGGTGGTCGCGGTCGGCGGCGCGGCGCTCGCGTTCCCGCTCGACACCGCGCCGGGCGCGCTGATCGTGGTGCTGGCGATCGCCGTCTTCGCGCTCAGCTGGCCGGTCTCGGCGCTGGTCCGCCGACGTAGGGTGACGGGCGTGCCGGATCCGGATCTCAAGGCGAACGGTGCGCCCGAGCACCGGCACCGGCACCTGCACAGCGCGGCCTGTGAGCACGAGGGCGTCCCACACGACGACCACGTCGACTACCTGCACGACGGGCACCGGCACGCGGCCCACGCCGACCACTACGACGAGCACTGATGACCGACACCCCCACCCCGGCCCGCCGCAGCACCCGTCAGCGGGCGGCGGTGCACGAGATCCTGGGCGAGTCAGCCGAGTTCCGCACCGCTCAGCAGCTGCACGACGAGCTGCGGCACCAGGGCCTTCGAGTCGGCCTGACCACCGTCTACCGCACCCTGCAGGCGCTCGCTGAGGGCGCCGAGGTCGACGTCATCCGGACCGGCGACGGGGAGGCGGCCTACCGCCGCTGCTCGAGCGGCCACCACCATCACCTGGTCTGTCGCTCCTGCGGTCGCGCGGTCGAGGTGTCCGGGCCCGCGGTCGAGCGCTGGGCCGATGCCGTGGCCGCCGAGCACGGCTTCCGCGACGTCAGCCACGACCTGGAGATCTTCGGCACCTGCTCCGCCTGCTGACGGTCGTTCACGCCGAGGGGTCGAGACCGGCCCAGTACGCGAGGTGGGAGCGGTGCAGCCAGTCGTCCACCCAGGCCCGGTCCGGCTCGGGCGGCACCGTGCTGTCCGCGCCCAGCCGCACGAGCTCGGCCGCGGCCGTGTCGATGCGCTCGAGCACCTCGGCCAGGCTCCGCTCGCCCCGGCGTACGGAGCGCAGGTAGGCCCGGTCCGGCTCGGGTACCGGCAGGATGATCCGGCCCGTGGTGAGCAGCTCGATCCCCTGCACCCCGAGGCGCAGGGCGTGCATCGCGTACTTGGTGTCGTAGCCGTGCACGGCGACCAGCTCCGGCCGGTTGGTGCGCACGCCGCGCTCCCCCACCATGCCCTCCCGCTGGGCCTGGAGGTAGCCGAGGAACCGCTGGGCCGCCAGCCGGGAGACGAAGCGGTGGGCGTTGTCCACCAGCTCGGCGCCGACGGCGTTGCGGAAGACCACCTCCTCGTCGGGCACGAACAGCACCAGCAGGACGGTCGGGTTGCCGTCCAGCGCCAGCCGGGCCCACTTGCGCGCGGAGTACACCACCACGTCCAGGTCGCCGGCCCCGGAACGGTTCGCCAGCCCACCCGGCTCGTCCCAGACCGTGTGCCGCTCGTACTGCTCGAAGGGCACGGTGCGCGGCCCATCGCCGGCGGGCACCCGGGCCAGTCCGGTGACGAGCTCCGGCGGCTCCAGGCAGATGCCCATCTCGTCCCGGTCGTCCTGACCGGCGATGGCGGTGCCATGCACCCCGGAACCGACCTGAGTGCGCAGGATCAACCCCTGCTCGGCAATCCGCCGGGCGACCTCGGAGGCGTGCGGATGGTCGTACCCGGCCGGCAGGTCCCGCGAGCCCTCGACCACCCGGGCCCCGGTCACGACGGGGGCTCGACTGCGTTCGGCAGCGCGCCGCCGTATCTCCGGTCGCGGTCCGCATAGGCCTCGACCGCCCGCCACAGGTCGCGCCGGTCGAAATCGGGCCAGAGCCGGTCCAGGAACACCATCTCCGCGTACGCGCTCTGCCAGAGCAGGAAGTTCGAGGTCCGCTGCTCCCCCGACGAGCGGACGAACAGGTCCACGTCGGGGATCTGCGGCTCGTCCAGGAACTGCCGGAACCGGTCCTCGGTCAGCTTGCGCGGATCCAGTCGCCCGGCGACGGCCAGCTCGGCGATCTTGCGGGCGGCGTCGACGATCTCGGCCCGCCCGCCGTAGTTGACGCAGAACTGCAGGGTGAGCACGTCGTTGTCCTGGGTCCGCCGCTCGGCGTCCTCCAGCTCGGAGATGACGCTCCGCCAGAGCCGCGGCCGCCGCCCGGCCCAGCGGACGCGTACGCCCATGGCGTCGAGCTGGTCGCGCCGCCGCCGGATCACGTCCCGGTTGAAGCCCATCAGCCAGCGCACCTCGTCCGGCGAGCGGCTCCAGTTCTCCGTCGAGAAGGCGTACGCCGACAGGAACGGGATGCCGACCTCGATCGCCCCGCCGATCACGTCGAACAGCGCGTCCTCCCCGCGGGCGTGACCCTCGGTCCGGGGCAGGTTGCGCGCCTTGGCCCACCGGCCGTTGCCGTCCATCACGATCGCCACGTGCCGGGGCCGCCGGTCGGCCGGGACGGCCGGCGGAGCCGCCCCGCTCGGATGGGGATCGGGACGTCTGGGCGCGGGCCGGGCGTCGCGCCGGGTGATCTTTGGCATCTCGGGGACAATATCGAGGTGCCGACCTACCGCGACGAGGCTGTGGTGCTGCGCACCCACAAGCTCGGCGAGGCGGACCGGATCATCACCCTGCTGTCGCGGTCCCGCGGCAAGATCCGCGCGGTGGCCAAGGGCGTCCGCCGGACGACGTCGAAGTTCGGTGCCCGACTCGAGCCGTTCTCCCACATCGACCTGCAGTTCGCGGTCGGCCGCACGCTCGACGTCGTCACCCAGGTCGAGTCGCTGCACGCGTTCGGCGAGCCGCTGACCGGCAACTACCCCGCCTACACCGCCGGCCAGGTGATGCTGGAGACGGCGGACCGGCTGGTGACGGAGGAGAACGAGCCCGCGGTGCAGCAGTACCTGCTGCTGGTCGGAGCGCTGGGCGTGCTGGATCGCGGTACCAGCGACGGCCCCCGCCCGCCCACGATGGTGCTCGACTCCTACCTGCTGCGGGCGCTGGCGGTGGCCGGCTACGCCCCGTCGTTCGCCGACTGCGCCCGCTGCGGGCTCGTCGGCCCGCACCGGGCGTTCTCCCCCGCCACCGGCGGCGTGGTCTGCGAGCGT
>CAXTVE010000080.1:0-10929 GCA_964247485.1 uncultured Propionibacteriaceae bacterium | reverse complement strand
CGTTCCCCTGCGCCGCGGGCACCGCCCAGCCCAGCCCCCGCAGGCCGGCCAGCAGCTCCTGCCGCGCCCCGACCAGGTGGGCCACCCGTTCCAGCAGCGCCGGTTCGGCCGCCAACGACGCCAGCACCGCGGCCTGCGCCGGCACGGACACCCCGAAGGGCAGGGCCACTGCGCGCACCGCCGCGGCGATCTCCGGGGCGGCGACGCAGTAGCCCACCCGGAACCCGGCCAGCCCGTACGCCTTGGAGAACGTCCGCAGCACCACCACGTTCGGCCGCTCGGCCACCAGGTCCAGCCCGCGCGCCCGTCCCGGGTCGGTGACGAACTCCACGTACGCCTCGTCGACCACCACCAGCACGTCGTCGGGCACCGCGTCGAGGAAGGCCACCACCTCGGCGTGCCGGAGCGACGGCCCGGTCGGGTTGTTCGGCGTGCAGAGCAGAACCACCCGGGTCAGGGGGGTGACCGCCGCGAGCATCGCGTCGAGGTCGTGCACCGCCCCGGGCCCCAGCGGCACCGGGACCGCCGTGGCTCCGGTGATGGCCACGGCGATCGGGTACGCCTCGAAGCTGCGCCAGGCGTGGACCACCTCGTCGCCGGCCTCGCAGGTCGCCTGCAGCAGGTGGTAGAGCACCGCGACCGAGCCCGTGCCGAACGCCAGCCGGGCCGGGTCGACCCCGAGCCGCTCGCTCAGCGCCGCCGTCATCGCCACGTTGCCCATGTCCGGGTAGCGGTTCATCTGGGCCACCGCCCGTGCGGTCGCGTCGAGCACCCCGGGCAGCGGGGGATACGGGTTCTCGTTGCTGGACAGCTTGTACGCCACCAGGTCACTGTCGCCGGGGACCGGCGGGCGCCCGGGTCGGTAGACCGGTACCCGACCGATCGCGCCGCGTACCGGCACGGGCCGTCGGTCAGCCATGGGGGTCGACCCCCTCGGACCCCGGCAGGAACGTGTTCAGATCCGCACCTCGCCCCGCGGCGTCGAGAACACCGCCGAGATCAGCCCCGGCCGGACGACCGGCACGGTCCACGCGATGTCCACGTCGGACAGCACCTGTTCGCTGTGCCCGCCCAGCCACTCGTCCACCCGGTCGTGGGCGCCGGCGATCTCGATCCGCAGCAGCTCCACCTCGCGACCGCCGGCGGACGGGTGCAGGCCCGGGTCGCTCTGCCAGTGCACGAAGAAGGGCAGCTGCGGGTCGTCGATCAGGTCGAGCACCCCGATCTGGCGCCACGCCAGCAGCTCGCCGTCGGGCAGGTGCCGAGCACCCTCGATCGCGGGCCGGCCCAGGCGGTCCTCGACCTCGTCGAGGTCGTCCACCGCGACCACCCAGCCCAGCCAGCCGCCGCCCTGCGCCGTCCGCGCCCGCACCGCCTGGCCGAACGGCGCCTTCTCGGCGGCCGGGTGATCGAGCACCCCGACGATCTCGAGATAGCGGCCGCCGGTCATCGGCAGGATCCGGTTCCGGGTGCCGAAGCGGGGGTGGAACCCCCCGTCGCTGAACTGCGCCCCGAGCCGGTCACCGAGCCACTGCGCCGTCTCGATCAAGCCTTCCGGACCGGCCGCGAAGGACAGGTGATCGAGGTGCATGTCCGCCATTGTCGCCCGTCGGTGCTCAGCCGACCCCGCCCGGGTCTGCCGGGTGCCGCATCCGGCTGCCCTGCCGGCTGGCGAACTCGACGCACAGCTCGACCAGCACGGCGTACGCGGTCCGCCCCATCAGCGCGGTCAGCTCGGCGGCGTAGCTCTCGTACACCGGCCGTCGGCCGCGGTGCGCCTCGGTGTTGGACGTGCAGTACCAGTCCAGGTCCGCGCCACCCGGGCCCCAGCCGTCCCGGCCGTACTCCCCGAGGGTCACCTCGGTGTAGCTGGTGTCGTCGGTGCGGGTCACCGTGCGGTACTGCCGCCGGATCGGCAGCTGCCAGCACACGTCCGGCTTGGTCTCGGCCAGGTCGCGTCCGGTGTCCAGGGCCAGCACGTGCAGCGCGCAGCCGGTCCCACCGGGAAAGCCCGGCCGGTTGAGGAAGATGCACGCGCCGTCGACGATCCGGGTCTTGCGGTCCGGGCGCTCGCCGGGCGTCACCTGCTCCGGGTCCTCGAACTCCGCCCAGCCCCGCCGCCGGCCCTCGGACCGGTACTGCCACTGGGCCGCGGACAGCTGCCGGACCGCACGTGCCACCCGGGCCTCGTCGTCGCGGTCGGCGAAGTGGGCGCCCAGGGTGCAGCAGCCGTCGTCGGGCCGGTCGGCGTAGATGCCCGGGCAGCCCTGGCCGAAGACGCAGGACCAGCGCGACGTCAGCCAGGTCAGGTCGCAGCGGAAGATCTGGTCCGGATCGGCCGGGTCCTCGAACTCGACGAAGGCCCGCGGGAACCCGATCGCCACTTCCGGCACTGTCGCACCCTACGTCTACGCTTTTCAGCGTGACCACCAACGCCGACGGGAAGCCGATCAGGGTCCCGCCGGCCAAGGTCGGTCTGTCCACGTCCTCGATCTATCCGGAGACGACCTCGAGCGCCTTCGAGGTCGCCCGCCGCCTCGGCTACGACGGTGTCGAGCTGATGGTCGGGGCCGATCAGGTCTCGACCGACATCGACGCGGTGGAGAAGCTCCGGGACTACCACGGCGTGCCCGTGCTGTCGGTGCACGCGCCCTGCCTGATCATCACCCAGCGGGTCTGGGGCACCGACCACTGGGCCAAGCTCGAGCGCTCCGCCGATGCCGCCCGTCGGCTCGGCGCCGACGTCGTCGTGGTGCACCCTCCCTTCCGCTGGCAGCGGGAGTACGCGCGCGGGTTCGTGGACGGGGTGCGCCGGCTCGCCGAGAAGACCGGCATCCTGTTCGCGGTCGAGAACATGTACCCCTGGCGGACGCCGGGGGGCGAGCTCAAGGCGTACCTGCCCAGCTGGGACCCGACCGAGCTGGACTACGCGGACCTGACCCTGGACTTCTCCCACGCCTCGACCTCGAACCAGCAGTCGCTGGACCTGGCGCGCTCCTGGGGCGCACGACTGCGGCACGTCCACCTGACCGACGGCACCGGCTCGGTCAAGGACGAGCACCTGCTGCCCGGCCACGGCGACCAGCAGGCCGACCGCGTCCTGCAGCACCTCGCCGAGCAGGACTTCGCCGGGCACGTCATCCTCGAGGTCAACCTCCGGCGCAGCATGACCCGCGCCGAGCGTGAGGCCCACCTCGCCGAGGCCCTGGCCTTCACCCGGCTGCACCTCGCCGCGCCGGTGAACCCGTCGTACGCGGTGGACGGCGGGGGCACAGCCAGCGCGCTGTAGCGCCGCCTGCGTACTGGCGCGGAGGTGAAGACCGTGGCGGGTACCGATGCCGGCGAGCCCCCTACCGGGCGATCGTCGTCGTATGACGACAACCCTTACTGACGATCCGACCACGACCGCCACCCGACGGGTGCGCGACGTCCGCACACTGCGCCGCGGCACCGCCGCCGCGGTGATGGTCCTGCCGGCCACCGCCATCGCCGTCGGCCGGCTCCTCCCCTCCACCTGGTCCGAGGACACCCGGGTGCTGATCGACTTCGCCGCCACCCACGCGGCCGGCGCATCCGCCGGTGTGCTGCTCGGGTCGCTGGCCATGCTCACCCTCGTCCCCGCGTTCCTGGCCGCCTCCCGGTTGGCCCGCCGGCGGCGTCCCGTGCTGGCGATGCTGGCGGCCGGGGTCAACCTGGTCGCCTACCTCGGCACGGGCCTGTCCTTCAGCGCCAAGGACAAACTGGTCCTGGCGGCCGGCCGCCTCCCGGCGGGCGAGCGGGACGGGGCCGCCCGGCTCATCGACGCCTTCGCCACCACCGGCATCTTCAACACCAGCATCGCCCTGTTCGTGATCGGCCACATCGTGGGCGCCGTGCTGCTGGGCCTGGCGTTGCGCGGCAGCATCCCGGTATACGGCTGGGTCGCCATGGCGATCTCCCAGCCGCTGCACTTCGTCTGCTTCGTGATCCTGCAGAACCCGGTGCTGGACGCGATGGCCTGGGGCCTCACGGCCTTCGCCTTCCTCGTGACTGCGATCGTGGTGCTGCGCACGCCCGACGACGACTGGGACCTGCCGCCGCGGCGATAGGCTCAGCCGCGTGCTTCGGCAAGCGCTTCTCGGGCTCTCGCGCAGTGCGCAGGTCAAGGACCTGCTGACCCGTGCACCGGTCACGTCTCAGGTCGTCGAGCGCTTCGTGCCCGGCGAGACGGTGGACCAGGTGGAGGCCGCGACCCGGCGGCTGATCGGCGCCGGGTTGCTGGTCAGCATCGACCACCTTGGCGAGGACACCACCGAACGCGCCGACGCGGAGCGGGTCGTCACCGCGTACGTGGGGCTGCTGACCCGGCTCAGCGATGCCGGGCTCAGCTCCTCGACCGAGGTGTCGGTCAAGCTGACCGCCCTCGGCCAGTCGCTCGGCGACGACGGGCCGGAGATCGCCTGCGAGAACGCCGCGACGATCTGCTGGGCCGCGCAGCGGGCCGGCACCCAGGTGACGCTGGACATGGAGGACCACACCACCACCGACGCGACCCTGGAGACGCTGGGGGTGCTGCGCACCGAGTTCCCCGGCACCGGGGCGGTCCTGCAGGCCTACCTCCGGCGCACCGAGGCGGACTGCCGGGACCTCGCGTACGCCGGCTCGCGGGTCCGGCTGTGCAAGGGTGCGTACGCCGAACCGGAGAGCGTGGCGTTCCGCAGCCGGCACGAGGTGAACCTGTCCTATGTGCGGTGTCTGAAGATCCTGATGGCGGGCGGCGGCTACCCGATGCTGGCCACCCACGACCCGACCCTGATCGCCATCGGCCGGGCGGTCGCGACGAACCAACGGCGGCTCCCGGAGGACTTCGAGTTCCAGATGCTCTACGGCATCCGTCCCGGTGAGCAGCAGCGGCTGGCCCGGCTCGGCCACCGCGTCCGGGTCTACCTGCCCTACGGCACCGACTGGTACGGCTACCTGATGCGTCGCCTCGCCGAGCGCCCCGCCAACCTGGCTTTCTTCGCCCGCAGCCTGGTCACCCAGAACTAGTGCCCTGGCGGGGTTACTCGCCGACGGGCCACGGGATGACCTCGAGGCCCTCCATCGGGAAGTCCTTCGGGTTTCCGGTGATCAGCGCTGCGCCGTTGACCTTGGTCGTTGCGGCGATGAGGCAGTCGGCTTGCCAGAGGGTGACCCCCCGGCCGGCGAAGCTTCGTCGCCACTCCCCGGCCTGCCACGCTGCGGCCTGCTCGACCGCGAGCACCTCCAGGCCGCTGAACAGTGCGGTCGCGGCCGCGATCTCCGACGCGCGCAGACCGCGGACGATCTCCTCGACGTTGACGGCGGTCGTGGCCAGGAGATCTCCCGTGCTCTCGAGCGCCGTCACCCGTCGGACGGCCGGGCGGCCCCGTAGGTAGTCGATGAGGACCGTCGAGTCGAGCACCCAGAGCACGACTCAGCCGGCTCGGCGCTGATCCGCATGCCGCTGCTGCTGCACCCAACGCGCGGGATCGTCGTCCCACTCGTGGCCATGATCGGGGATCGACCCGGCCGCGGCCTCCAGGTGGGACCGCCGGGTCGCCTGGCGGACGGCGGTCTGGAGAGCCGACCGGACGAACGCGCTGCGGCCCCGCTCGCCGGCCAGCCGGTCGATCTCGGAAAGGAGCTCGTCCGCCAGCTCTATGTGCACCCGCATGTGCCGAAGTTAGCACACGGAGGGTCAGAGCCAGTCGACCCGCGGCGCGAGCAGGGCGTAGCCGACGAAGGCGGCGATGTCGAGCAGGGTGTGCGCGACCACGAGCGGCCCGACCCGCCTCCAGCGCAGGTAGATCAGACCGAAGATCACGCCCATGATCAGGTTGCCGACGAAGCCGCCCCAGCCCTGGTAGAGGTGGTACGCCCCGCGGACGGCCGCGCTGACCAGCAGGATCACCGGCCACCGCCAGCGCAGCTCACCGAGCCGGGTGAACAGGTAGCCGATCATCACCACCTCCTCGAGCAGCGCGTTCTGCAGCGCGGACAGCACCAGGATCGGGATGGTCCACCAGTTCTCGGCCAGCCCTGAGGCCTGGACGGCAGTGTTCAGCCCAAGTTCGCGCGCCCCCAGGTACAGCCCCAGCCCGGGCACCCCGATGCCCAGCGCGATCAGCGCACCGAAGCCGAGGTCGAAGCCCGGCCGGCGCAGGTCGAGCCCGATCACCGGGCCGACCGGGCGGTACGTCCGGCTCAGCAGGTAGAGCACCAGCAGCACCGGCACCAGCCCGAAGCCGAGATTCACCACCTGGTAGGTCAGGTCCAGCCAGGGCCGGTCCGGCGTGGCCGAGGCGTTCAGCGTCGAGGTCTGCTGGGCCAGCGGCTCCGGCCGGGTCAACCGCTCGATGATCCGCAACACGGAGTAGACGGCCGACTGGCCCAGCGACAGCCCCAGCACCACCAGCACCTCGAGGCCGTAGCGCGGTCGGGCATCCAGGGCGTTGTCGAGTGCAGCGGCCGTCGTCACCGGACAAGCATGCCAACGCCGCCGGTGAAAGCCGTCCGATCCGGTCAGTCCCGACGCTTAGGCTGGCCCCATGCGTGTTGGAGTCTTCGGGGCGACCGGGCAGGTCGGCGGCGTCATGCGGGCGATCCTGGCCGAGCGCCGGTTCCCGGTCGAGCAGGTCCGCTACTTCGCCTCGGCCCGGTCGGCGGGCCGGACGCTGCCGTGGCTGGACGGCGAGGTCACCGTGGAGGACACCGACACCGCCGACTTCACCGGGCTCGACCTGGCCCTGTTCTCCAACGGCAAGGCGGCGTCGTTGGCCACGGCACCCGCGGTCGCCGCCGCCGGCGCGATCGTGATCGACAACTCCTCGGCCTGGCGGATGGACCCCGAGGTCCCGCTGGTTGTCGCCGAGGTCAACCCCGACGATGCCCTCCGTCCGGCCAAGGGCATCATCGCCAACCCCAACTGCACGACCATGGCCGCGATGCCGGTGCTGGCCCCGCTGCACCGGGCCGCCCAGCTCGTCCGCCTGCGCGTGGCGACCTACCAGGCCGTGTCGGGCTCCGGCGGTGCCGGGGTCGACGAGCTCGACGGGCAGGTCAGGGCGGTCGTCGACCAGGCCCGCGGGCTGGCCCACGACGGCTCATCCGTCGCCTTCCCGGACCCGCAGAAGTACGTCAAGACCATCGCCTACAACGTGCTGCCGCTGGCCGGCAGCATCGTCGCCGACGGGTCGGGGGAGACCGATGAGGAGCAGAAGCTCCGGAACGAGTCGCGCAAGATCCTGCACATCCCGGACCTGCTGGTCTCCGGGACCTGCGTCCGCGTGCCCGTGTTCACCGGCCACTCCCTGGCGGTGCACGCCGAGTTCGCCGAGGACCTGAGCCCGGAACGGGCGACCGAGATCCTCGGGCAGGCCCCGGGGGTGGAGCTGATGGACGTGCCCACCCCGCTGGATGCCGCCGGCCGCGACCCGAGCTACGTCGGCCGGATCCGGGCCGACGAGGCCGCGCCGGCCGGCAAGGGCCTGGTGTTCTTCGTCAGCAACGACAACCTGCGCAAGGGCGCCGCCCTCAACGCCGTGCAGATCGCCGAGCTGGTGGCGGCCCAGCTTGGACAGCTTGGGGGGGCGAACCCCCCTGAACCCCCCGCGGCGGGCCGAGAACACACGGGCGCCCGCCTGGCCAGCTCCGGATCGCGATGACCACCGGCCGCCGGCTGGCCATCCTCGGCGCCGGGGTGATGGGGGAGACGCTGCTGTCCGGGCTGCTGCGCTCGGGCTGGACCGCCGACCAGATCGTCGCCACCGACAGCCGGCCCGAGCGGCACACCGAGCTGGCCGCCCGCTACGGCGTGACCATGGCCGACAACGACGCGGCGGTGGCCGAGGCCGACACCGTCATCCTGGTGGTCAAGCCGCAGGACATGGCCGTGCTGCTCGACCAGATCCGCGACTCGCTCCTCCCCGACACCCTGGTGGTGTCGCTGGCCGCAGGAGTCGACACCGCCGCCATCGAGGCCCGGCTGCCCGACGGGATCGCCGTGGTCCGCGTCATGCCCAACACCCCCGCGCAGGTCGACGAGGGCATGGCCGCCATCTCCGGCGGCACCCACACCCGACCCGAGCACCTGGACCGGGTGACCGAGATCCTGTCGGCCACCGGCCGGGTGGTCACCGTGCCCGAGCGGTACCAGGACGCGGTCACCGCGATCTCCGGCTCCGGCCCGGCGTACCTCTTCTTCGTCGTCGAGGCGATGATCGAGGCCGGCGTCCACCTCGGGCTGCCCCGCGACATCGCGACCCAGCTGGTGGTGCAGACCATGCTCGGCTCGGCGAAGCTGCTGCGCGAGACCGGCGAGCACCCCACCGTGCTCCGCGAGCGCGTCACCTCCCCCGGCGGAACGACCGCCGCCGCCGTGCGGGTGCTCGAGGACCACAAGGTGCGCGCAGCCTTCCTGGGCGCCATGGAGGCGGCCCGCGACCGCAGCCGAGCGCTGGCGGGGGCGGCCCGGGCCACCCCCGCGGTCGGCGCCGGCCCATGCGCGGGCTGCTGGTCCACTCCGCCGAGCTGACCCGCTACGACTTCGGCGCCGAGCACCCGATGGCGCCCGGCCGGGTCGCCGCCACCGTGGCCCTCGCCGACCAGCTCGGGGTGCTGGACCGGCTGAAGATCGTCCCGCCGCCCCCGGTCGACCTCGACGTGCTGCACACGGTGCACACCCCGGACTACGTCGCGGCCGTCCAGCGGGGGGCGCCCGACGCCGCGTACGGGCTGGGCACCTCGGACAACCCCGTCTTCCCCGGCATGCACGAGATCGCCGGCGCGGTGGCCATGGCCACCGTCGAGGCGGCCAGCCGCGTGTGGCGGGGCGAGGCGGGACGGGCGGCGAACATCAGCGGCGGGCTGCACCACGCGATGCCCGACCGGACCAGCGGCTTCTGCGTCTACAACGACGTCGCCGTGGCCATCCGCTGGCTGCTCGACGCCGGCTGCGAGCGCGTCGGCTATGTCGACGTCGACGTGCACCACGGCGATGGCGTGCAGGCGATCTTCTACGACGACCCCCGGGTGATGACGGTCAGCCTGCACGAGACGCCCGTCTGGCTGTTCCCGGGCACCGGGTATCCGCACGAGACCGGCGCGAAAGGCGCGGAGGGCCGGTCGGTCAACGTCGCGCTGCCCCCCGGCACCGGCGACAGCGGCTGGCTGAGGGCCTTCCACGCCGTGGTGCCCGAGGTGCTGCAGGCGCACCAGCCGCAGGTGCTGATCACCCAGCACGGCTGCGACTCACACCGGCACGACCCGCTGGCCGACCTCGACCTGAGCCTGGACGGCCAGCGCGCCTCCTACCTCGCCCTGGCCGACCTGGCTGACGAGCTGTGCGAGGGGCGCTGGGTGGCGACCGGCGGCGGCGGTTACGCCGTGGCCCATGTGGTGCCCCGGGCGTGGACCCACCTGCTGGCGATCGTGGGCGGGGAGCCGCTGGACCCCGAGACCGTGGTGCCGCAGGCCTGGCGGGATGAGGTGGGTGAGGGGGCGCCGACGACCATGACCGACGGGGCCGACGTGGCGTACGAGCCGTTCAGCGACGGCCTCACTCCGGAGAGCCGGCTGGACCAGGCGATCATGGCCACCCGCCGGGCGGTGTTCCCGGAGCTCGGCCTCGACCCGGAGCTGTAGCGGACTTCGCACATCTGCTGTACCAGGCGCACCGTTTACCACTACTCTCACACCCGTACCCGGGTCGCCGGAGGGGAAGCCGGCGCGACGAGGTGCAGGAATGGGTGTCACAACATGACTGAGGAGTCAGTGTCCGCGGCTGCCGCACCCGCAGGAGTGACCCCGCTCGGGGCCAACCTGCCGGGCGGCAAGTTCCTGACGGTGGCCGAGGTGGCCGCGATCGTGCGGCTGTCCAAGATGAGCGTCTACCGGCTCATCCACTCCGGTTCGCTCGAGGCCGTGCAGTTCGGCCGCAGCTTCCGGGTCTCGGAGAAGTCGCTCAACGACTACCTGGCCAAGGCCTACTACGACGCGGGCTGATCTGCTGCTGCGGGGTTCGAGGGGGTTGTCCCCCCGCTCGATTCAGGGCGCCGGGAACCAGACCGTGAAGGCTCGGGCGCTGGGCCAGAGGGCGTGTTCGGGCAGCACGTCGATCCCGCAGGCCCGGGAGCCGACGCCGTGCACGGCGTCGTCGAGGAACAGGTAGACCCGATCGCTCCGGGGAAGCCCGTACGGGTGCCGGGCGGCGTCCACCTGCTGCGGGGTGTGCCGCCGCAGGGTGAACCCCGGCCGGTGCCCGGCGGCGTTCGCCACCGTCCGGAGCCGGAGCCGTACGCCGGTCTCGTCGCTGACCGCCAAGGTCCGCAGCTCGCCGCGGTGGCCGCTCTCCTGCGGCCGTGAGTAGTGTGCGACCAGGTCGTCGACGGCTGCGGAGTAGCGCCCGACGTACGCCGCCCGCCGGCTGTCCGGGTAGGACTCGGCCGGGCCGGTGCCGAACCAGTCCGCCGTGGTCAGGCTGCCGGGCAGGTCCAGGCGTACGCCGACCCGCGGCCAGGTGCAGTCCCAGCCGGGGGAGGGGGTGACCTCGACGCGCAGCCCCAGCTGCTCCGCCAGCCACCAGCGGTGGTCGACGTCGACGAACAGCCCGCTGTCGGCCGCCGAGACCCGGGTCCGGACGACCAGCTGGTCCGCGCTGACGCCGACCTCGAGCACCCGGGTGACCAGCCGGTCCAGGCCGCGCTCCCGCCAACGAGCCGCAGAGCTCGGCCCGGGGAGGCCCTCGCCGCCGTTGTCATCCGGGCCGCCCAGCTCGTACGACCCGCGGGCCGCGCTGCGGTCGTTGTCGGTCGGCGCCCGCCACAGCTCCAACCGCGGCCCGTCGACCTCCAGCCCGTGCAGCGACCGCAGCCGCCCCGTGCGGGCGTCTAACACCGCCGGGCGGAGCGTCACCGCCGGCTCGTCGGCGGG
>CAXTVE010000079.1:8403-10938 GCA_964247485.1 uncultured Propionibacteriaceae bacterium | reverse complement strand
ATCTGGTGGAACTCCCGGGCGGAGAGCAGCCGCGGACGGACCCCGTCGTACTTGCTGAGCGAGGTGAACAGCACGGTCCGGATCGGCACGTTGATCCCGACACCCAGGGTGTCGGTACCGCAGATCACCTTGAGCAGGCCGGCCTGGGCGAGCAGCTCGACCAGCCGGCGGTACTTGGGCAGCATCCCGGCGTGGTGCACGCCGATACCGGTGCGGACCAGCCGGGACAGCACCCGACCGAAACCGGAGCTGAATCGGAACCCGCCGATCAGCTCGGCGATCGAGTCCTTCTCCTCCCGACTGCAGATCCGCAGGCTGCTCAGCGCCTGAGCCTGCTCGACCGCGGCGGCCCGGCTGCCGTGTACGACGTAGATGGGGGCCTGATGGGTGCTGAGCCGCTCCTCGATGGTCTCGTGCAGCGGGGTGGTGACCCACTCGTAGTGCAACGGGACCGGGCGCTCCGCGGACGCGACCACGGCGGTCGGTCGAGACGTCCGCCGGGTGAGGTCGTCGGCCAGCCGGGTCACGTCGCCGAGCGTGGCCGACATCAGCAGGAACTGGGCGTGGGGCAGCTCGATCAGCGGCACCTGCCAGGCCCAGCCGCGCTCCGGGTCGGCGTAGTAGTGGAACTCGTCCATGATCACCGCGGCGAAGTCGGCCCGGTCGCCCTGGCGGAGGGCGATGTTGGCCAGCACCTCGGCGGTGCCGCAGATCACCGGCGCGCCCGGGTTGACGCTGGCGTCACCGGTGAGCATGCCGACCCGCTCGGCGCCGAACACCGAGACCGCGGCGAAGAACTTCTCCGACACCAGCGCCTTGATCGGTGCGGTGTAGAACACCCGGCCGCCGGCGGCCAGCGCGGCGTACTGCAGACCGGTCGCGACCAGGCTCTTCCCGGAGCCGGTGGGGGTGGCGAGGATGACGTTGGCGCCGGTGACCAGCTCCAGCAGGGCCTCGGACTGCGCCGGGTAGGGCGTCAGACCCTGGTCCTCGACCCACTCGCTGAAGGCGGCGTAGATGCTGTCCGGATCGGCGGCCACCGGGGCGAGGAGCGAGGTCATGGCATCGTCGATCCTCCCTGGCGCTGGTTCCCACCGCGTCTCGGGGGGTTCGCGAGGGTCGTCCCCCCTCGCTGGTGGTCGGCCGTGGAAGGCTGGGTCGGTGACCGACCCCCAACGCCGCGTACGCCGTGGTGCCGATCTCGGCCGATCCGCCGGATCTGCCCGGACCCACGCTGCTCGGTCAGGGCTGGCGCGACCTGACCTTCCTGCACTGGCGGGTCGATCCGGCCCGGGTGGCCCCGCTGCTGCCCGCCGGGACGGAGCCGGACGTGTTCGACGGCAGCACCTGGGTCGGGCTGATCCCGTTCCGGCTGGTCGGCGCCCACTTCGGCACCGGGCCGGCGCTGCCGTACGTCGGCACGTTCCCTGAGACCAACGTCCGGTTCTACTCCCGCGACGGCGAAGGTCGGCACGGTGTGGTGTTCGGGTCGCTCGACGCGGCCCGGCTGCCGTTCGTGCTGGGCGCGCGGGTGGCGCTCGGCCTCAACTACACCTGGTCGCGGATGAGCGTGCAGCGGTCCGGCGCCGTCCTCCGTTATGCCGGCCGGCGCCGCTGGCCGGGTCCCCGCGGGACGCGGAGCGACATCGTCGTCCAGGTCAGCGACGACGTGGTGACCGACGACCCGCTGGCGGACTTCCTCACCGCCCGCTGGGGCCTGCACACCCGCCAGCTGGGCCGGACGTTCTTCCTGCCGAACACCCACGCCCGCTGGCCGCTGCAGCGAGCCCGCCTGGTCAGCCTCGACGACGAGCTGCTGGCCGCCGCCGGTCTGCCCGGCCTGGCCGAGCGCGCGCCGGACTCGGTCCTCTACTCCGCCGGCGTACGGACCCGGTTCGGTGCGCCGCAGGGGGTTCGCGGCGGGTGACGACCGCTCAGGCGGTGGGCTCGGGCCACGGCGGCCAGGGTTGGTCGTGCCAGGGGCTGCCGGAGGTGGAGAGCAGGTTCTCGACGGTGCGCGCCAACGCGCGTCGGCCGATGGGGTTGCTGCCGGGGGCATGGCGTTCCCCGGCCAGGAAGTGCTGACCGAAGTCGGCCCAGGAGGGATAGGTCCGGCCCGCGTGCAGGACGAACGGCTGGGTCAGCTCGAGCATCCGGTGCGGGTCGAGCAGGCCGACCCCGGTGGCCGCGGTCACCAGCCAGCAGCCGCGGGCGATCAGCAGCGCGTCGATCTCCTCGTCGGTCCCGAGCTGCTGCTCCAGCGCACCGGCGGCGTCGACGGCGGAGGCCGAGTCGCGGGCGTCGAAGTCGCGGCGGAGCAGCTTGTCGATGCTGTCGACTTCGTCGGGCGGAAGGGCCGGGACGAGCAGGTAGCTGGCCGGACGCTGCTGGTCGCCAGCCGCCTTGAGCTCCTGCAGGAAGGTCTCGCGGTAGACCCCTCCGAGGGCCACGGCGAACCGCTCCTCCCCCCGGGCCCCCCGGCCCCGGGGGGGGCACGCCCGCGGGCGGGGGCGGCGGCGGCGCCGGGGGGGCGGC
>CAXTVE010000079.1:3049-8393 GCA_964247485.1 uncultured Propionibacteriaceae bacterium | reverse complement strand
GGGCCCCCCGGGGGGGGGGCCGGCCTGCTGCTCGACCTGGGTGCGCTCGGCCGCGACGGCCTGCTCCTCGGCGAACTCCTGCTTGGCCTCGTCGATGCCCTTTTTGCCGCGGCCACGAGCTCAGCAAAGAATCCGAACACCTGGCTACCATGCCAGCATGAGCGTCGTCGCCGGCCCGGGGTCCAAGGTCGGGACCGGCGCGGCCGCGGGGCTGCGGGAGGTGCTGCGGGACGGCCAGCTGATCGCGGTCGGCGGGTTCGGGCTGTGCGGCATCCCGGCCGACCTGATCGAAGCTGTGCGCGAGTCCGGGGTCACCGACCTGACCATCGTGTCGAACAACATGGGGGTCGACGGGCGCGGGCTCGGGGTGCTGCTCGAGTCGGGCCAGGTGCGGAAGGTGCTGGCGTCGTACGTGGGGGAGAACAAGCTGTTCGCCGCGCAGTACCTGGCCGGGCAGCTGGAGGTGGAGTTCAACCCGCAGGGCACCCTGGCGGAGCGGCTCCGCGCCGGCGGTGCTGGCATCCCGGCCTTCTACACCGCCACCGGGGTGGGCACGGTCATCGCCGAGGGCAAGCCGCACGCCGAGTTCGACGGCCGGACCTACCTGCTGGAGCGGGGCATCGTCGCCGACGTCGGGCTGGTGCACGCCCGCCGCGCCGACCCGGACGGCAACCTGCAGTACCGGCTCTCGGCCCGCAACTTCAATCCCCTGGTGGCCGCGGCCAGCCAGGTGTGCGTGGTCGAGGCCGAGGAGATCGTCGAGCGCGGTGCGATCGACCCGGACCAGGTGCACACACCCGGCGTGTACGTCGACACGGTCGTTCGCTGCGTGCCCCGGCACGACATCGAGAAGGTGGTGCACCGGGCCCGCCCGGACACCGACGGAGGCGTGGCATGACCCAGGCGGCGGCCCTGCCGAGCGGGTGGACCCGCGACCAGATGGCGGCGATCGCCGCCGCGGAGCTGTCCGACGGCGACTACGTCAACCTCGGCATCGGCATCCCGACCCTGGTGGCGAACAACCTGCCGCCCGGCGTACGCGTAGTGCTGCAGAGCGAGAACGGCATCCTCGGCGTCGGGCCCTACCCGTACCCCGGCGACGAGGACGCCGACCTGATCAACGCGGGGAAGGAGACCGTCACCCTGGCGACCGGGGCGAGCATCTTCGACTCCGCGACCTCGTTCGCCATGATCCGCGGCGGGCACGTGAAGCTGGCCATCCTCGGGGCGATGCAGGTCTCGGCGACCGGCGACCTGGCCAACTGGGCCATCCCCGGCAAGATGGTCAAGGGGATGGGCGGGGCGATGGACCTGGTGGCCGGGACGCCGCGGGTCATCGTGCTGATGGAGCACGCCGCCAAGGACGGCACGCCCAAGATCGTGCGGGAGTGCAGCCTGCCGCTCACCGGGACCCGGGTGGTCAACCGGGTGATCACCAACCTGGCGGTGCTCGACGTCGGGCCCGGCGGGCTGGTGCTGCGGGCCCTGGCACCCGGTGTGCGCGAGGACCAGGTGGCGGCGGTGACCGAGCCGCCGTTCACCGTCGACCTCGGCTAGCGGGGCAGCCGACCGGCGGCGGTCTCGACCAGGCCGGCCGGCGCCGAGAGCGACCACGCCTCGAAGGTCAGCTCGGCCAGCTCGTCGAGGTCCACCTGCTCGAGGTGGACCACCACCCAGCCGAACTGGCCGGCGGTGAACTGCACCTCGAAGGTCTCCGGTCGCTCGGCGACGAGGGCCAGCTGCTCGCTCAGCAGCTGCTTCAGCCCGACGGTCTGGGTCCGCTCCCACAGGTAGCCGAACGTCTGGCCGCTGACCCGGAAGGTGGACCAGCTGGGGGAGTCGCTGCGCTGGACCCCGTCGAGCTGGTCGACCAGCTCCACGAAGTCCTCGGATCGGGTGCCCACGACCGGCATTGAACCAGCCGCCACCGACAGGGTCGGGTCAGGCGCACCAGAGCGGCTGGGTGGTCCGGGGCCAGAGCTCGACCGAGTTGGCTCCGGGCTCACCGACGTACGCGCGCTCATGATCCGGCGACAGCCAGAGCTGTCGGCCGTCTCGCCGGTAGCCGGTGTCGACGGCGTTCCCCGGCAGCTCGGCACCGTCGCGGTAGGGCTCAGCGAAGTAGTCGCCCACATACTCCGTCCGGGCTCGCCGTACGTACGCCTGTTCCTCGTTCTCGTCGAGGGTCAAAAACGTCATCGCGGTCCAGTCGCAGTGCTCGGGTCCGCGGGCGGACACGACGTCGTACGTCGGCACCCGGCGGCCCCCGGCGTCGGTCCAGATCTCCCAGCCGTCGTGCCACAGGGCCTCGTCGGGGAACTCGGCCGGGTTGCACCGGGCGTAGGACTCCAGGTGCCAGCCGGCCGGTGCGCCGAGGGCCGGTCCGTCGAGCAGGACAACCGCCATCTTCACCACACCATCGACCCGGTAGGTGAACAGCGCGCGGTCGCCCTCCTGCCGCTCGAGCAGGTAGCCCTGCTGCGGACCGCTGACGAAACCCTCGTCGAGTCCCGTGGCCAACCCGGTCTCCGGCGTCGGTCCGGTCTCGCCGCCCTCGTAGCGGCCGGGGCGGAAGTTGCCGACCACCCGCGTGGCGCACTCCACGATCCGGCCGGCCGCCCCGGTCTCTCGCTCGGTGTCGTTGCGGGCCTCGTCCGGTCCGACGTGGAGGGGGCCGGTGTAGAGAGGTGCCCCGTCACTCGGCCCCGCCGGTCGCGCGACGTCCTGCCGCCCGCAACCCCAGAGACCGGCCACGACGACCAGCAGGACGACCACCACGAGGCCGCAACGGCGGCCCCGTCGACACGTACGTCCGGCACCGTCACATCGGCTCACCCGTCATCCTCCTCCGACCACCTGCACGCGGTGGCCGACCGATGTGTTGCAGGCTGGTGGGTCGACGTGAGGGCGGGCAGGATGGGCCGGTGCTCTACCTGCCGCCGATCCGTGGGCCGGTGCGGCAGATCGGGCGGCGGCGGTTCGACTTCGACCGCGAGATCGTGGTGATGGGCATCGTCAACCGCACCCCGGACTCGTTCTTCGACCAGGGCCGGACGTATGCGCTGGACCGCGCCGTCGACGCCGCCCTGGCCGCGGCCGATGCCGGGGCCGGCTGGGTGGACATCGGCGGGGTGCCGTTCTCGCCCGACACGCCGGAGGTGAGTGCGGCCGAGGAGCTCGACCGGGTGCTGCCGGTCGTCACCGGTGTGGTCATGCAGTCCGACGTGGTCGTCTCCGTCGACACCTTCCGGCCCGAGGTGGCGGCCGAGTGTCTGGCGGCCGGGGCCGCGGTGGTCAACGACACCACCGGGCTGCGCGACCCGGAGCTGGCCGCGGTGGTCGCCGCATTCGGGGCGACCGTCGTCATCACCCACAGCCGGGCCGCGCCCCGGCAGCACTTCCGCCACCCGGAGTACGGCGACGTCGTCGCCGAGGTCAAGGCGTTCCTGGCGGAGCGGGCCGCGTACGCGGTCGGTCAGGGCATCGCGGAGAGCCGGATCGTCCTCGACCCCGGTCACGACCTCAACAAGAACACCCGGCACAGCCTCGAGCTCACCCGCCGGCTGAGCGAGATCGCCGACCTCGGGCTGCCGCTGCTGGCCGCGGTGTCCAACAAGGACTTCGTCGGGGAGGCGACCGGACTGCCCCGGCCGGACCGTACGCCGCCGTCGCTCGCCGCGGCCACCGCCTGCTCGCTCGCCGGGGCCCGGATCCTGCGGATGCACGACGTGCCGGCCGCGGTTGCGGTCGCCCGGATGACCGAGACGATCCTGGGGCTGCGTGAGCCCGCGGAGCTGCGGCACAACCTCGACTGAGCGGGACTAATCGAGTGGCTATGGAGGTTGGCCTGAGGGCACGATGATGTCCACCCCCCCGCTCGATGCCTGAGGTCTCCTTCTTGCCCGCTGCTCCGGCCCGGCCGACGTTGCGTCCGCCGCCGCGACGCCGTACCGGCGCGCCCCGCACCGGGTCCTGGGTGGCGCTCTGGCGGTTCCGCTCCTACCTGCTCCCGTACGCGGTGCGCTTCGTCGCCATGGCCGTGCTCGCCGCCCTGGGCATCGCGGCGACCATCGTCGTCCCGCTGGTCACCCGGGCCGTCATCGACGGGCCGATCGCCGAGTCCGACCGGCGCGGCCTGTACACCCTCGGCGCCGCCGCCATCGCGTTGGGGGTCGTCGAGGCGGTGCTGATGTTCGCCCGCCGCTGGGTGGTCTCCAAGGCGACGCTGGGGGTGGAGACCGACGTCCGGGTCGAGCTCTACGCGCAGCTGCAGCGGCTGCCGATGCCCTTCCACAGCCGCTGGCCCTCGGGGCAGCTGCTGTCGCGGATGATGAGCGACCTGTCGACGATCCGCCGCTTCCTCGGCTTCGGGCTGCTCTTCATCGTGGTCAACCTGGCCCAGATCGCGGTCGTCGTCGCGATCCTGCTGCACCTCTACTGGCCCCTCGGGCTGGTGGTGCTCGCCTCCACCGTGCCGGTGGTCTGGGTGTCGCTGCGCACCGAGAAGGCCTACACCCGGCTGTCCCGGGCGGTCCAGGACCAGACGGGCGACGTCGCCTCGGCGGTCGAGGAGGCCGCGCACGGCGTACGCGCCATCAAGTCCTTCGGCCGGTCGGCGCACGTCATCGGCACCTTCGACGTGGGCGCCGTCCGGCTGCACGACACCGCACTCGCCCGGGTCCGGGTGCAGTCGGGGTTCTGGACCTTCCTGGGCGCCATCCCCAGCGTCACGCTGATCATCGTGCTCGGCGTCGGCGCGCTCGCCGCCGGGCAGGGCCGGGTCACCCTGGGCACCCTGGTGGCGTTCACCACCTTGATGATGTCGCTGGTCTGGCCGGTGTCAGCGCTCGGCTTCCTGCTGTCCATGGCCCAGGAGGCGATGACCGCCGCCGACCGGATCGCCGAGATCCTCGACGCCGAGAACCCGATCACCGACGGGCCCCGGGCGCTGACCCAGGTACGCGGGGAGCTGGTCCTCGAGCACGTGTCGTTCCGGTTCCCCGACGCCGATGCGGACGTGCTGCACGACGTCGACCTGCACCTCCGGCCGGGCGAGACGGTCGCCCTGGTCGGCGCCACGGGCTCGGGCAAGACGATCCTCACCCAGCTCGTCGCCCGGCTGTGGGACGTGACCGCGGGCCGGATCACCCTGGACGGGATCGACGTGCGCGACCTGCGGCTGCCCCAGCTGCGGTCGGGGGTCGCGCCCGCCGCGCGGCGACCGGCGCGGGGTTCTACGCGCTCGCGCCGAGCGTCACCGCCATCCTGCCGAGCGACCCGGTCGTGCTGTTCGGCACGCTCGGCTACACCTTCAATTTCGGAAAAGGGGTCAACACCGTCATAC
>CAXTVE010000079.1:0-3039 GCA_964247485.1 uncultured Propionibacteriaceae bacterium | reverse complement strand
GCGCGCGGCGGGCGCGACCGCCTTCGAGGACCCGACGCTGTTCTCGATGTCGGTCCGGGAGAACCTGACCCTCGGCCGGCCGGACGCGAGTGCGGCCGACATCGCCGAGGCGGTCGAGGTGGCGCAGGCCCACTTCGTGTATGACCTGCCCTTCGGGCTGGAGACCCGGATCGGCGAGCAGGGCCTGAGCCTGTCCGGCGGGCAGCGGCAGCGGCTCGCGCTGGCCCGGGCGGTCCTCGCCCGACCGGCGGTGCTCGTGCTCGACGACACGCTGTCAGCGCTCGACATCCACACCGAGGCGCTGGTCGAGGCCGCCCTGCAGCGCGTCCTGAGCGGCGTCACCGGCATCGTGGTCGCCCACCGCGCCTCGACCGTGCTGCTGGCCGACCGGGTCGCCCTGCTGTCCGGCGGGACCATCACCCACGTCGGCACCCACGCCGAGCTGTTGGCCACCGTGCCCGAGTACCGCGCCCTGCTGTCGGCCGAGTACGCCGACCGCGACCAGCTGCTCGAGGTGGCGTCATGACCCTGGTCGAGCGGCCGGGGGCGGCCGCCGTCGGCCCGCCGACGAGGTCCGGGCGCGAGGTCGAGGAGTGGCGCGGCGTCCTCGACGAGGGCGGCGACGAGCCCGAGGACCAGACGCCGGCGCCCCCGCACGGCAGCCGCCGGCTGCTCCTGAACCTGCTGCACCCGCACCGCTGGCGGGTGCTCGGTGTGGTGCTCATCGTGCTCGTCGAGAACGCCGCCCGGCTGAGCGTGCCGTGGCTGGTCGCGCTCGGCATCGACCGCGGACTGCCGCCGATCATCGGGAGCGGCAGCGCGCGCACGCTGCTGGCGATCGTGAGTGCCATGGTCGTCGCCGTGGTGCTGCAGTCGCTCGGCCGGATCAGCTTCCTGCGACTGTCCGGTCGGGTCGGGCAGGACGTGCTGCTCGAGCTGCGCCGCCGGGTGTTCGCCCACTTCCAGCGGCTCGACGTGGCCTTCCACGACCGCTACACCTCCGGCCGCGTCACCTCCCGGCTGACCAGCGACATGGACGCGATCACCGAGCTGCTGGCCGGCGGCTTCGACGGCCTGGTGACCGCGGTGCTGACGATGGTGGGCGTCGGGGTCCTGATGCTGGTCCTCGACCTCCAGCTCGGCGCGGTCTGCCTGCTCTGCTTCCCGCTGCTGGCGCTGCTGGTGCGCTGGTTCGCGCGGGCCACGGCCGCGGTCTACCGCCGGGTCCGGGAGGCGTCCGCGCTGGTCATCGTGCAGTTCGTGGAGACCATGACCGGCATCCGGGCCGTCCAGGCCTACCGCCGCGAGCCGCGCAACGGCGAGATCTTCACCGGCCTGGCCGAGCGGTACCGCGACGTCAACACCACGTCGTTCCGCCTGGTCGCGGTGTTCATGCCGGGGGTGCGGCTGATCGGCAACGTCACCATCGGCGTCGCCCTGCTCTACGGCGGCCTGCGAGCGCTCGAGGGTGAGCTGACGATCGGCGTGCTGACCGCGTTCCTGCTCTACCTGCGGATGTTCTTCGAGCCGATGCAGGAGATCAGCCAGTTCTTCAACACCTTCCAGTCCGCCTCCTCGGCGCTGGAGAAGCTGTCCGGGGTGCTGGCGGAGCGGCCCGGCGTGCCGGAGCCGACCGACCCCGTACGCCTGACGCAGCCGCGCGGGGCAGTGCGGTTCGAGGACGTGACCTTCGGCTACCTCGCCGAGCGGCCGGTGGTGGCGGGCCTGGACCTGACGATCCGCCCGGGCGAGACGGTCGCCCTGGTCGGCACCACCGGCGCGGGCAAGACCACGATCGCCAAGCTGCTGGCCCGGTTCTACGACCCGACGGGCGGGGCGGTCCGGCTCGACGGGGTGGACCTGCGCGACCTCGCCGACGCGGACCTGCGCCGGGCGGTGGTGCTGGTCACGCAGGAGAACTTCATGTTCGCCGGCACGGTCGCCGACAACATCGCGTTCGGCCGGCCGGCTGCGGCCCGGTCCGACATCGAGGACGCCGCCCGGGCGGTCGGTGCGCACGAGTTCATCACCCGGCTTCCCGACGGCTACGACACCGACGTCGCCCAGCGCGGCGAACGGCTGTCGGCCGGTCAGCGACAGCTGGTGGCCTTCGCCCGGGCGTTCCTCGCCGACCCCGCCGTGCTGATCCTCGACGAGGCGACCTCCAGCCTCGACGTGCCCAGTGAGCGGCTGGTGCAGCAGGGCCTGCAGACGATCCTGGCGAGGAGGACGGCGGTGATCATCGCCCATCGGCTGAGCACCGTCGAGATCGCCGACCGCGTGCTGGTCCTGGAGGCCGGGCAGGTGGTCGAGGAGGGGTCGCCGGCGGAGCTGATCGGGCGTACGGGTGGCCGCTACGCCGCGCTGCACCAGGCCTGGGCGGACTCGCTGGCCTGAGGGTCTCCGGTTCCGGAGCGAGGCCGCGGCCGCTGTCAGCGCCGCGAACTAGGGTGAGCGCCGTGGTGGAACTCGATCGACAGGCGGCTCGCGCCGAGCGGGTGGCGGCCGGGCTGGACGAGCTCGACCAGTGGCTGCGCGACCAGGTCCGCACCGGCATCGCGCAGCTGGGCCAGGGCGGCTACGGGCCGCTGGACCGGATGGCCGCCCGGATGGTGGACGCCCAGGCCCCGGGGGTCGCCGGGATGCTCCGGGCCCTGCCCGGGGAGACGGCGGGTGAGGGCTGGCCCGAGCGGCTGCTCGAGCAGCTGGGGGCGCTGCACCTGCTGATCGAGGCGCACCGACGACTCGATGCGCTGCCGCCCGAGCTGGCGGCCACCGTCCGGTCCCGTGTCGGCTACCCGGTGCGCAAGGCCGAGGTGCTGGCCGGCCCGGGGATCCCCGACCACTGGTACGCGGTGGGAGAGGTGGACAGCCTCGACTACCGGTTGCTCACCCGCCGGGTGTGGCTGTGGGGGGCGACGACGCGGCGCTGGGCGCTGTTGCTCAGCTTCACCCCGCCGGGCGGGTTCCTCGACGACTCGGTCAGGGCCGGCCAGCGGCTGCACGCCAATCTGCACTTCTACCCCGGCTCGGGGCAGT
>CAXTVE010000078.1:0-10996 GCA_964247485.1 uncultured Propionibacteriaceae bacterium | reverse complement strand
CTTCGGGGGGTCCGAGGGGGGTCGTCCCCCCTCATCAGAGATCAGCTCCTCAATGGTGAAGGCGTCGGCGAACAGCTCCTGCTCCTCGCCCGGCTCGACCACGACCGGGGCGAGCCGCGACGGGCCGGTGACGCTGAAGCGGGGCAGCGCGGCCGGGTCGGCGTAGAAGCACCAGAAGACGACCAGCCCGCCCGGCCGGGTCAGCCGGCGAACGGTCGCGGCCATCGCCCGCCGCCCGGCCGGCGGCAGGTCGTCCAGGGTGCCGAAGTCGAGGGCCAGGTCGAAGGGCCCGCCCAGGCCGGGCTGACCGGCCGCGGTGAGGTCGGCGTACGCGCACCGGCACGGCACGCCCGCCCGTGCCGCCCGGCGTCCGGCGGAGCGCAGCGCGACGGGGGAGAAGTCCACGCCGGTCACCGCGAAGCCCTGCTCGGCGAGGTAGACCGCGTTGGCGCCGGTGCCGCACCCGAGGTCGACGACCCGGGGATGCGTCTGCGGGCCCACCCGGCCCGACTCGACCAGTGCGCGCAGGTCGGCCCGGACCCCGACGGCGTTCCACGGGGCCCAGGTCCGGTACATCAGGTCGTACGCCCACGCGCGCACAGCGTCACCCCCTCTCCCGGAGGAGGCCGGTCGGCACCGCCGGATACCTCAGGCGGGGGCGGTCTCCGCCGCGGCGGCCCGTTCGCGCCTGGCCCGGCGGCGGTGCAGCAGGAACTCCACGATCATCGGGATCACCGAGATGAGCACGATCAGGATCAGCACGGCCTCGATGTTGTTCCTGATCAGCGGGATGTTGCCGAGGTAGTAGCCGAGGATCGTCACCCCGCACGCCCAGAGCACCCCGCCGATCGCGGTGTAGGTGATGAACTTGCGGAAGTCCATCCGCCCGACCCCGGCCACCAGCGTCACGAAGGTCCGCACGATGGGCACGAAGCGGGCCAGGATCAGCGCCCGGTTGCCGTACTTGTCCATGAACACGTGCGTCTTGGTGACGTACTTCGGGTTCAGGATCCGTCCGACCAGCCCGCGGCGCGGCTGGAACAGCGGCGGTCCGATCAGCCGCCCGATCCAGTAGCCGGAGACGTTGCCCAGCACCGCCGCCAGGGTCAGCACCAGGCAGGCCACCGGCAGCGAGGTGGGGATCGCGTCCCGGGACACGAACACCCCGACGGTGAACAACAGCGAGTCGCCCGGCAGGATCGCGAACAGCCCGCACTCGGCGAAGATGATGAACGCCACCACCGGCAGCGCGTACGGCCCGGCGGCCTGGATCAGGAACTCCGGGTCGAGCCAGGGCGGCAGGAGCAACGGCAGCACGAGATCGAACGGTACCGTCCGAAACCGTGAGTTCGCTAAGCGATGAGGACCTGGCCGCGGCCGCCGGCCCCGGCGTCGGCCCGCACCCGGAGCCCTGGCCGGACGACCCGCGCCTCGACCCGGACCTGCTGGCGGCGGGCGACCACCGCAACGTCGTCGACCGCTACCGGTACTGGTCGATGCCCGCCATCGTCGCCGACCTGGACACCCGGCGGCACCCGCTGCAGGTGGCGATCCAGAACTGGGAGCACGACTTCAACATCGGCTCCATCGTCCGCACCGCCAACGCGTTCAACGTCCGGGCCGTGCACATCCTGGGCCGCCGCCGCTGGAACCGCCGCGGCGCCAGGGTCACCGACCGTTACCTCTCGGTGCAGCACCACCCCGACGTGGCCGACTTCGCGGCCTGGGCCGAGGCCGAGGCGTACGCGGTGGTGGGCGTGGACAACCTGCCCGGCTCCGTGGCCCTGGAGATCGCCGAGCTGCCCGAACGGGCCTGCCTGGTCTTCGGCTCCGAGGGGCCGGGGCTGACCGAGGAGCTGGTTGCGGCCTGCGACCAGCTGGTGGCGATCACCCAGTACGGCTCGACCCGCTCACTGAACGCCGGCGCCGCGGCGGCCATCGCGATGTACGCCTGGGCCGGGCGGTGGGCGGACCCGAGTGCCGGGCAAGGGCACTAGCGGGTCATCGCCCGCCGGGTGAGCCAGCCGTCCAGCGGCAGTCGCAGCGCGAGCAGCACCAGGACGACCAGCGCTCCCGGCGTACGCGCGGCGTCGGGCAGGACGGCGGTCAGCGGACCGACGATCTCGCTCCAGTCCTGCGCCGTGGCCCCGCCGTTCAGCCCGATCCGGACGGCGGCGAAGGCGGCCATCGCCGCGGCGACCAGCACGAACAGGCGCGGGAAGGGCTGGGTCAGCGCCTGGGGCACGGTGAGCCGCCAGCGCTGCCCGGCGGGCCCGAACCAGGTGGCGGACAGCTCGGTCAGGTGGCGCACCACGAGCAGCGCCGCCGGTGCCCCGAGGGCGACCGGCCCGGGCGCCCAGCCGATGTGGACCGCCACGAAGCCGCACCAGGCCAGGCCGAGCACGCTCAGCCCGCCGTAGTGCAGCGCGAACACCCCGGTCAGCGCAGGCCGGCCGACCGGCACCGCGAAGATCTCGACCGGCCGGTGGGGGTCGGGCCGCTCGGCGGTCCAGATCCGGGCCACCGAGACCGCGAAGAGCACCACGGTCTCGAACCAGACCAGCAGCACGACGTTGCCGGCCGGCCACAGCCCCGCGAGCATCCCGGCCCCCAGCAGCACCGGGGCGGCCACCGCCAACGCCACGGGCAACCCGGTCCGGGACGGCCGCCGGACCACGGGCGTGGCCCGGGCGTTCTGCGCCGCCTGCAGCATCGGGTTGCGCAGCCGCGCGGACCGCCCGTCCGGATGCGCCCCGAGATGCCGATCGCCAGGTGCACTGATGCCTCATCCTGCGGCACGGGCGGGGTCAGCTCCCGGTCGGAGTTGTGACCGGGGGCCGGATCACCCCATACTGGTCTCGACTGGTACGACACCGTTGTCAGCAGGGAGAGACCATGGAGCAGGGGGACGGGTTGCGCGCAGGGACACTGATGCTGGAGCGTCCGCGGACGAGTGCCCTCGGCTGGCCCCGCACGGCCGCCACCACCAAGCGGGCCCAGGTCCGCGGCATCCTCGAGGCGCTGATCGACACCGAGCTCAACCCCGGCGACGCGATCCCCTCCGAGCGTGCGCTGGTGCTGCGGCTCGGGGTCAGCCGGGTCACCGTGCGGCAGGCGATCACCGACCTGGTCGACGGCGGCGTGCTGGAGCGGGTGCATGGCAAGGGCACCTACGTCACCGGCCCGCAGGTCGACTCCCGGCTGCACCTGACCTCCTTCTCCCGCGAGATGCGCGACCGCGGGCTGGTCCCCGCCACGGTGGTGCTGGCGGCCAGCGAGCAGCCGGCCGACGACGATGTCGCGTTCGCGCTGCGGGTCCGGCCGGGCCGGCCGGTGATCCGGGTCGAACGGCTGCGCACCGCAGACGGGACGCCGATGGCGTACGAGGTCGGTCACTACCCGTCGACCCTGTTCCCCGGGCTGCTGCAGCGTGAGCTCGGCGCGCTCTACGACGTGTTCGCCGCCGAGTACGGCGTGGTGGTGACCAGCGGGGAGCAGACCGTACGCGCCGAGGCGGCCGACGCGCACCAGGCGCGGGTCCTGGGCATCGCCAAGCGGGCGCCGCTGCTGGTGCAGGAACGGGTGACCCACGCCGGGGATCGCGTCATCGAGCTGTCCACCTCCTGGTACCGGGCCGACCGGTACCGCATCCACATGGCCATCACCCCCCGGGGCGCGCGCGAGGGCTGAGCCGTTTCCCCGCGGTGGGAACATGTCCCGGTGAGCATGAGCCCGATCACGGAGCTGGTGGTGCCCTACGACGCCGGCCCGCTGAGCGACACGTTGGCTCGGCGTAAGGCGCTGGTCCGCTCCCGCATCATCAGCCTGGTGATCACCGTGGCGATCATGGTCGCCATCTACTTCTGGCAGCGCGACCAGCTGCAGGGCCCCGGCTTCCTGGTCGTCTACGGCGTGCTGCTCGCCATCCCGGTCATCTGGCTGGTCGTGGTCCTGCTCATGTACCTCCACACTCGGCGGCGACTGCGCGGGCTGCAGCCGGGCATCGCCATCCAGGTGGGGCCGCCCGGGATCATGGTCGGCGGGCTCGGTGCCTCCTGGCCCGAGGTGGCGTCCGTCGCCGCGGCCAAGCCCGGCGTGGGCAAAGGGCCGGCGCTGCGGCTCCGGCTGCACGACGGCCGGCAGGCCGACGTGCCCTTCGAGCTGATCACGGTCTTCCCCGCCACGCTGGACGGCGCCGTCCGCGCGTTCTCGGCCAGCCGCCACGGGGTGGACCTGTCCAAGCTGGACAACTGAGGAGTGCCGGTGGGCGATTTGCAAGACTGATCCCGAAGCCCCGCCACGAGAGGAACCACCCCACCATGCCCATCGCCACCCCGGACGTCTACGCCGAGATGCTGGACGCCGCCAAGAAGGGCGCGTTCGCCTACCCGGCGATCAACGTCAGCTCCTCGCAGACGCTGAACGCCGCGCTGCAGGGCTTCGCCGAGGCCGGCTCGGACGGCATCGTCCAGGTGTCCACCGGAGGCGGCGAGTACGCCTCGGGCCCGACCGTCAAGAACATGGTCGCCGGCGCAGTGGCCCTGGCGACGTACGCGCATGAGGTCGCGAAGAACTACCCGGTCAACGTCGCCCTGCACACCGACCACTGCCCCAAGGACAAGCTGGACGGCTTCGTGCGCCCGTTGCTGGCGCTGTCGACCGAGCGGGTGCAGGCCGGCGGGCTGCCGCTGTTCCAGTCGCACATGTGGGACGGGTCGGCCGTGCCGGTCGAGGAGAACCTGTCCATCGCCCACGAGCTGCTCGAGCTCACCTCGGCCGCGAACATCATCCTGGAAATCGAGGTCGGCGTCGTCGGTGGCGAGGAGGACGGCGTCAGCCACGAGATCAACGAGAAGCTGTACACGACCGTCGACGACGGGCTGCGCACCGTCGAGGTGCTGGGTACGGGGGAGCAGGGCCGCTACATCACGGCGCTGACCTTCGGCAACGTGCACGGGGTCTACAAGCCGGGATCGGTCAAGCTGCGGCCCGAGGTGCTCAAGGACATCCAGGAGCAGGTCGGCGCCGAGATCGGTGCTGAGCGGCCGTTCGACCTGGTCTTCCACGGCGGCTCGGGCTCGACGCTGGAGGAGATCCGGGCGGCCCTGGACTACGGCGTGGTCAAGATGAACATCGACACCGACACCCAGTACGCCTTCAGCCGGCCGGTCGCCGGGCACATGTTCGCCCACTACGACGGGGTGCTGAAGGTCGACGGCGAGGTCGGCAACAAGAAGGCGTACGACCCGCGGGCCTGGGGCAAGCTGGCCGAGGCGGGCATGGCGAAGCGCGTGGTCGAGGCCTGCGAAGACCTGCGCTCGGTGGGGACCTCGCTGAAGGGCTGAATGGCAACTGCGCGCGAATGGTGGGTCCCGCCCCGCTGAGACCCACCATCTGCGCGCAGTTGGGTGCTCGCGCAGGTCGCCGAGACCGCCCGTGTGGTCAGGGGGCCCTTGACAGGCTGACGACCGCTGCCTAAAGTCCCGAATTGTAAACGTTTCCATCGGGTGGGACAACGGCGAGGGAGCCGGGGTTGCGGGTCACGCTGACGCAGGTCGCCGAGCGGGCGGGGGTGTCGCTTGCGTCCGCCTCGCGGGCCCTGAACGGCGAGTCGGCCAGCGCGCGCACCGTCGAGCGGGTCGAGCAGGCCGCCCGCGAGCTGGCCTACGTCCCCGACGCCCGGGCGCAGAGCCTGAAGCTCGGCACCACCCGCCAGCTCTCCTTCGCGGTGGCCGACGTGGGCAACCACGTGTACGTCGAGATGCTCCGCGCGGTCGAGGATGCGGTTCGTCCCGCCGGCTACCGGGTGCTGATCTCCTCCACCGGGTCGGCGGTCGCCGCGGAGATCGAGCTGCTGCGCAGTCTGCAGCAGGGCTACGCCGACGGGGTGATCATCAGCCCGCTGCGCGTCGACGACGAGCTGCTCGCCGAGCTGGACCGGCTGCGGGTCCCGGTGGTCGTGATCGGCAACCTGCCCGCCGCGGTCGCGCTGGACAACGTCCGGGCCAACTCGGCCGCAGGCATGGCGCTGGCGGTCGAGCACCTCGTCCGGACGGGTCGCCGGCGGGTCGGCTTCGTCAACGGTCCGGTCGACACCACCCCCGGACAGCTACGCGGGGCCGCGTTCCGTGCGGCCGCCCGCGACCTTGGCCTCACGTCGCCGGCCGGCCACCAGGTCGTCGCCGCCGACTTCACCTTCGCCGCCGGGGCCGAGGCCGGCCGCGACCTGCTCGACCGGGTCGGCCCGGACCTGGATGCCGTGGTCGCCGCCAACGACCTGATCGCGGCCGGGCTCTACCACGCCGCCTTCGACCTCGGCGTCCGGATTCCCGACGACCTCGCCGTGGTCGGGATGGATGACTCCGCGCTGGCCGCCCAGGTCCATCCCACCCTGACCAGCGTGAACCTCGGGTCGGCCGCCCGCGGCCGGTTCGCCGCCGAGCTGCTGCTCGGCCGGCTGCGCGACCCGGACCGGCCCACCCAGCGGATCGTGGTCGAGCCCGAGCTGATGGTCCGCCGCTCCACGACGCCGACGAAGGTGCGCCCATGACGACCGTCACCCAGACCCCGCCGCCGGTCCCGCTGCCTCCGGCCGAGCCGGCCCCGACCCGGCGCCGTACGTCGAGGATGGTGGTGGCCCGGCGCAAGGAGGTCGCCGCGCTGGTCATCCCGTCGCTGATCCCGATCGTGCTGTTCAGCGTGGCCCCGCTGGTCAACGGGGTCTACCTGGCCTTCACCGAGGCGACGCTCTCCCGCAACTCCAGCAACGCCTTCACCGGGTTCGGCCAGTTCTCGAAGCTGTTCGGCGACCAGCTGTTCCTGGAGTCGTTCCGGATCGGACTGATCTGGGCCTTCGCCGTCACCCTGCTGCAGCTGCTCGCCGGCCTGGGGCTCGCCCTGCTGCTGAACGCCAACCTGCGCTTCCAGGGGGTGACCAGGCTGCTGGCGCTGATCCCCTGGGCGATGCCGCCGGTCGTGGTGGCGATCATGTGGAAGATGCTCTACAACCCCAACTCGGGGCCGATCAACGGCGTGATCCGGGTGGTGGACGACGGGTTCGCCCTGGACTGGCTCGGCAGCTTCGCCACCGCCCTGCCCGCCGCCATCGTGGTCGGGGTCTGGGTCGGCATGCCGCAGACCTCGATCACCCTGCTGGCCGGGCTGCAGCAGATCCCGGGCGAGCTGGTCGAGGCCGCGGAGGTCGACGGCGCCAGCACCTGGCAGACCTTCCTGAACGTGACGCTGCCCGCCCTGCGGCCGGTGATCACCTCGATCACCTCGCTCAACTTCATCTGGAACTTCAACTCCTTCGGCCTGGTCTACGTGCTGACCGAGGGTGGGCCGGGCGGCAAGACGATGCTGCCGATGCTGTTCGCGTACAACGAGGCCTTCAAGTACCGCGACATCGCCTACGCCGCCGCGATGGGCAACATCATGGTGATCGTCGTGGTGGTCCTGCTGATGGTCTATCTGTGGACCCAGTTCCGGGCGGAGCGCGACTGATGGCGCGGACCAAGCCGGCGGTGAAGAGCGCCCAGTACGCCGGGCTGGCCGCGTACATGGTCTTCCTCGGGTTCCCGCTGTTCTACCTGCTGATGGCCTCGCTGAAGACCACCCAGCAGCTGGCCTCGCTGGACGTGTGGATCTTCCCGCGCATCGTGGAGTGGTCCAACTTCTCCGAGGCCCTGGCCAGCCAGGGGATCATCCGGTCCACCGTGAACACTGCGGTGGTCTCGCTGGCCACCACGGCGATCGTCACCGTGATCTCCCTGCCGGCCGCCTACGCGATGGCCCGGTTCCGCGGCAAGCTGCGGCTGGTCGGCACCGGCTACATCCTGGTCAGCCAGGTGTTCCCGGTGATCCTGATCATCATCCCGCTGTTCCTGATCCTGCGGACGATCAACCTCAACGACTCGCTGCTCGGCCTGACCCTGGTCTACGTCACCTTCTGCCTGCCCTTCGCGCTGTGGATGCTGCAGGGCTTCGTGGCCGCCATCCCGGTCTCGGTGGAGGAGGCGGCGGCGATGGACGGCGCGACCCGGTTCACCATGCTGCGCACCGTGGTCTTCCCGCTGCTCATCCCCGGCACCGTGGCCACGGCGATGTTCACCTTCGTCTCGGCCTGGAACGAGTTCTTCTTCGCCCTGGTGCTGCTGCAGAGCCCGGAGAACTTCACCCTGTCCCGCTCGCTGGCCCTGTTCGTCGGCGCCGAGGGGCAGGTGCGGCTCGGTCCGTTGGCCGCCGGCGCCGTCCTCGCCTCCATCCCCAGCCTCATCTTCTTCGTCATCCTGCAGCGCCGGCTGACCGGCGGCCTGCTGTCCGGGGCGGTGAAGGGATGACCGTACGCGAACCCACCGAAGAGAAAGAAGCGCCATGAACCTCCGCCGCACCGTTGCCGCGGGCCTCGCCTCGCTCCTGGTCGCCTCCCTCGCCCCCAGCGGCCGCGGGTCCGGCGAGACCCCGGGTTCGGAGCAGGAGGGCCCGGTCAACCTGAAGTTTCAGTCGCTGGCCTTCCTCCCGGAGTCGCAGGCGGCGACCAAGAAGATCGTCGACGACTTCAACGCCGCCAACCCGAACATCAAGGTCGAGCTGATCCAGGGCAGCTGGGACTCCGTGCACGACCAGCTGGTCACCCAGTTCGCCGGCGAGACCGCGCCCGACATCATCCACAACGAGTCCGCGGACATGGCCGGCTTCGCCCAGGGCGGCTACCTGGCCGACCTCGGCGAGACCATGGACGCCGGGGTCAAGGGCTCGATCAGCCCCGGGGTGCTCGACTCCGTCACCGTGGACGGCAAGCTGATCGCGGCGCCGACGGTGCTTCAGTCCTACCTGGTCTTCGCGAACAAGAAGCTGCTCGACAAAGCCGGGGTCACCGTGCCCACCGGGGAGACCATGACCTGGGAACAGTTCGCCGCGCTGGCCAAGGATGTCGAGACCAAGACCGGCACACCGGGCGTGGGCTGGGGGCTGAAGAGCCCGACGGCCACCTTCATGAACCTCTCGCTGGGCTTCGGCGGCAAGTACTTCGACGGCACCGGCAAGGACGCCACCATCGTGGTCACCGACGCGGAGCTCGAAGTGCCCAAGCGGATCGCGGCGATGGCCGCCGACGGGGGCCTGGACAAGGCCACGCTGACCCAGTCCGGCAGCGACGTGCTGCCCGGCTGGTACGCCGGCAAGTTCGCCATGACCGTCCAGGGCTCGTACGCGGCCGGCTCCTTCGCCGCGGACGCCCCGAAGGACTTCGAGTGGGTGGCGCTGCCCGCGCTGGCCGGGAGCGTGGACGCCGCCCAGGCGGCCAACCCGCAGACCCTCTCGGTCTCGGCGGACTCCAAGAACGTCGAGCAGGCCTCGGCGTTCATCGACTTCTACATGCAGGCCGAGAACCTGGCCGCGATCGCCGAGGGCGAGACCCTGTTCCCGGCCACCAAGCCGGCCCAGGACGCGGTGACGGCCTCGACCGGCGGCAAGGATGGCTGGGACCAGATCGTGGCCTCCGGCACCGCGCTGAAGAAGGCGCCGTTCCAGAGCGTCGACAACTACCCGCAGTGGAAGGACCAGATCGCGACGCCGGCGTTCCAGCAGTTCCTGGCCGGGCAGCTCGACGAGGCCGGGCTGCAGAAGGCGCTGACCGATGGATGGGCGACGGTGAACCGCTGACCGGTGGACTGGCTTCGAGATCGGACCTGGGCGACCCTGGCCGGCGCGGCGGTCGGTGACGCGCTGGGCGGGGCCACCGAGGGGTGGACCCCGGAGCAGATCCAGGAACGGCACGGTGGGCCGGTCACCGGGATCGTCGGCCCGTACCACCCGGACTGGCGGCACGCCCGGCCCATCGCGCCGTACCACAAGGGTGACGGGCACATCACCGACGACACCCTGCTCACCCACGCCCTGGTCCAGGTCTACGCCACCCGGCGGACCCACCTGGACGCCTACGCGATGGCGACCGACCTCGTGCCGCTGCTGATCGGGGAGCCGGTCTGGGTACCCGAGCTGGAGGCGTCGGCACTGATCCTGCAGCGGGTCTTCCTGGCCGAGAAGTGGCTGGTCACCCGGCTGCACTACGGCCACGTCGACCCGCGGGAGGCCGGGGTCGGCAACATCGTGAACTGCGGCGCCGCGATGTACATGGCGCCGGTCGGGGTGGTCAACGCGACCGACCCGGGCGGGGCGTACGCCGAGGCGATCGACCTGGCCGGGGCGCACCAGTCCAGCTATGGGCGGGAGGCGGCGGGGGTGTTCGCCGCAGCGGTGGCGGCTGCGCTGACCCCGGGGGCGAGCATCGAAGACGTGGTCGCGGCGGCCCTGGACGTGGCCCACGACGGCACCCGGAAGGCCGTCGCAGCCGTGACCGAGGCGGCCCGGGAGCTGCCGGCCGACGCCGACCAGGCGACCGTACGCGGGGCGCTGCGGGCGGCGGTCCGCCCGTACGACACGGTGGGGGAGGACTACCGGGCGCGCGCGCCGGACGCCCGCCGGCCCAGCCGGACCAAGTCCATCGAGGAGCTCCCGGTGGCCCTCGGTTTCGCCCTGCAGAGCGGCGGCGACCTGCGGGCGGCGGTGCTCGGCGCGGTCAACTACGGCCGCGACGCCGACTCCATCGCCACCATGGCCGGGGCGGTCTGCGGCGCGCTGGCCGGGGGGGCCGGAGTGCCGGCGGAGTGGGTCACCGAGATCGAACGGGCCAGCCGGATCGACCTCGGCGCGGTGGCCGACCAGCTCGCCGGGGCGGCCGCGGACATCCTGACCGCCGACCGGGCCGCCGCGGAGGCGCACCGTAAGCGGCTGACGGAGCTACTGGAGGGGCACGCGTGAGACTGACCTGGATCCAGCCGGAGGACCTGCTGCTGGCCGAATGCGTCCAGCTCCGGGCGGAGGGGGCCGACCCCGCCGCGTACGAGCAGCGGTGGCTGGCCGCGGCCGGGGGGGCCCTCGAACCCTCGCTGGGCGGCGCCGCCGACGAGCCGGCCGAGCAGCGGGCCGGGGGGGG